>JAVALV010000001.1:0-8676 GCA_032159055.1 Thermoproteota archaeon
TGTGAGTGAAAAGTGTAAAGATCCAGATATCTCGCTAGTAGCTTTTCTAGCTAGGTTGCTTGATAAGGAAGTTTGTTGGGTCGGTGAAAGACCTAAAGGACTCTTATCTTACTTAGTTACGGGTAAACTAGAGTAGCCTATATTTCCTACTCATTCCCTCTGCAGTTATCGTTACAGGATCAAGAAGATCACATAGCTCAGGCTGATATGCGAATTCCATGAGTCTAACATCTTGCACTCTAAAGCCTGCGTAGATAGCAGCAGTTAAGAACAAAATTCTCTCTCTAACTCCTCTTCTACCGAATAATTGGGCACCGAGTATTTTGCCTCTTCTATCCGTTATCAACCATGTTATGAAGGTATCTCTTCCTGGCATATATCTGGGAAGATCTGAGCCGGCAAAGCGAAAGGCCAAGTAATCTATACCCAATTTATCAGCCTTGCTAGCGGAAAGCCCTACCCCGCCGAACCAGTAATCCCCAACTGGTACTATATAGGGAGAGAGTGCTCCCTTATACCTAATATTGGTCCCTAATACGTTCTCAGCCGCTATCCTACCCTGCACTACGGCCGTGGATGCCAAGCCAGTAGCTGTCGGATACCCTGTTACAAAATCTCTAACTTCAGCTACATCTCCTGCTGCGAGTATGTTAGGATCGGATGTATAGAGATATTCATTCACTTTAACGGCTCCTGTTTCTCCTATAACGAGACCTGAACGTAAGGCCAAGTCTGAGTTCGGCTTTGCTCCGATAACCACTATTGCTGTATCAGCTTCTATCTTGCCTGAATTAGTTACAACGTAACTTAGTTTTCCTCCAGAACCTTCTAACTTTTCCATACGAGTTTTAAGCATCACTTTAACACCTATTTTAGTGAGTGTACGGGCTACCATAGAGGAGATGGGTGGATCAAGCTTACCTGGCATTAGCTGCTCAAGGGCCTCTATCAGGATCACTTCCCTTCCAGTCTTAGCTAGCTCTGCTGCTACTTCTATACCTGTTGCGCTACCTCCCACAACAGCTACCTTATTTCCCAATACGTTAAGGAGTTTTTTTACAGTGTCTATGTCCCATACAGTCCCTACTCCCTCTAGATCCATCCCTTCAATCCTTGGAAATATTGGTTTCAAACCGGTAGTTAATATAAGTTTATCATAGTAAAGGCTATCTGATGATCCTTTTTTATTAAAATAAACTTCTTTTTTTCCGATATTTATCTCATATGCCTCAGCTTCTAGTATTATATTAATTCTTCCTTTAGGAGCAGTCTTCTCCAGAGCCTCCAATGAGAGTCGGCCTCCAACGACAGCAGGGAGCGAGCAAGGATGATTCGAGACGTATTTTCCCTTCTCAAGCACGTAAACATCTGAATCCGGATCTACCTTTTTCAACACGGCAGCAGCAGTTTGCCCTGCCGTGCCATGACCAACGACGACATATTGCATGCCTCTTCCCCTCGGCTTGATATGAATTCATTAGTTTAATATTGAGTTAAGCTTTTGAGAGAAGGGGTGTCACTTGGCTTATACAGAACTTGTGAAGTTGAAAGATATTAAGCCTAAGAACCCTGCTTTGATCCAAGGAGTACCTGGGTTGGGTTTAGTTGGTAAAATAGCCGCAAGTTATCTTATAAGGAAGCTTAGAGCTGAGAAGATAGCGGTTATATATAGCGATTATCTTCCCTTGCCAGATGGGTCATCTGGCATTAGGATCGAGGGGGAAGATATACAGCCTCCTAGTTATGACATATATCTCATAGGTGGAACTAAGAATGACCTACTCGTATTAACATCGGAAGTACAGCCTATAGCC
This sequence comes from Thermoproteota archaeon, assembly GCA_032159055.1. Taxonomy (GTDB): domain Archaea; phylum Korarchaeota; class Korarchaeia; order Korarchaeales; family Korarchaeaceae; genus Korarchaeum. Next base: position 1,815 of record JAVALV010000001.1, read on the forward strand.
TTTGGACAATATAAGATAGGGGAGCTTGTCTTGGATTACGCTCAAGAGTTCGGGCTATCGACAGTAATAACCATGGGAGGTTATGTACCTGGCTCTCCTGATATCAAAGGAGTTTTTGCGTGCACTAATAAAGATAGCTTCATGAAGAGATTGAAGGAATTGGGTGTGCAACCATTGATAGGAGGTTACGTTACAGGAGCTGCTGGTCTTTTAGTTGGCCTAGCTGACTTAAGGGGAATTACGAGCGCTTGCCTCTTAGGAACGACAAGCGGAGCTTTCCCTGATCCAAAAGCTTCAAAAATGGTTCTTGAAGTCATTGATAAGCTTTACAATCTAGATATAGACCTAGGAGAGCTAGAGAAAGAAGCAGAAGCTGCAGAGGAGATAATTAAGGAGGAGATTAAGTTAGGAGGAAGCGAGGAATACAAGCCTGAAGAGGAAGAGGAGAGGGGTCTCCCTTATCACGGGTAAGCCTAGCCCGACACAACTTTATAGCCCATTCCTATCACTATATCGAGAGGACAAATGCCTAGAAGAGACGATGAGATACCCGTTTATACTCCTGAGCTTCCTTATCAACCTAAAATTAGCAGTAAAGCAATAATAGCGGCAGGAATAGTGATAGTTGCCCTTATACTAGCTTTTCTTAGTATATATACTATCGAGCTTGGTTATGCAGCGGTTACAGTCGATCCTTTTACGGGTGCGATATCTCAGCCAGTAATAGGACCTAAGATAGCATTTAAGATGCCTTGGCAGTCCGTTAAGAAGGTTTACATAGCAACAGATGCGGTCCACATGTGGACCGATGTTAACGCCGTTAAACACGGTTACGGAAGCGCCATAGGTGATTATCCAGCAATAGAATCGCTTACTAAGGATGGACTTCAGGCATGGATCGATTTAACCGTAAGGTGGCATATAATACCTAGTTCTGTGCCTAAGATAGTGGAATCATATCCAGCTTTGGACTATGAGGATAAGCTTATCGTTCCGGAGATCAGAAAAGTGGCAAGAGATGTTCTCTCTAGATATCAGGCGGCCGATGTACCTGTTGCCCGTGATAAGATAAGTAGCGAAATATATAACTCCTTAGAGGAGGTCTTCGGTAAAGATGAAACAACAGCAGGAGGGATAGTGATAGATGAGGTGTATGTGAGGAACATAAAGCTACCAGACGAATTCCTCAAAGCAATCCAAGATAAGTTGGCATCACAACAGAGGATGATAGCTGCGTACTACGATAAGAATAGAACCTTGATACTTGCTAACGCGTCTGCAATGGCTAAAATCCTTGAGGCTGAAGGAGAGGCTAAATCTAGGATAATAGTGGCAAATGGAACTGCCAGATCAATAGATATATTAGTCAGCTCAGGAGCTAATCCCAAGGACATAGCGCCTTTAGTTATTTACCTAGAGGGGTTAAAGGATATAGCAAAGTCCAATGCTACTATAATAGTTAGTGCCTCTGGGGGAAGTACCCCCATACTCTATCCGATTGCCACTAAGGAGGGAGGTTAATATGAAGGCCCTTAGTATTAGGAAAGTTCATATCATGAGAATAGATCGTGGAGAAGAAGTCATCTCAGCGATAGAACAGGCATGTAGGGATAATGGAATAAAAGCGGCAGTTATAAGTGGGTTAGGATTTCTAAGCAAAGCAAAAATAGCAATATTTAACCCAGAAAAAGAACAGTATGATTCTTTTGACGTTAATAACCCTATGGAGTTAGCATCTCTTAATGGGAATATAAGTTTAAGAGAAGGAAAACCGTTTGCCCATGTACACGTCGTACTGGGGAGCAGAGATAACGTTATTGCAGGGCATTTGGTTGAAGGATACGTAGGCGGCACTACCGAAATAGCAATACTTGAACTCGAAGGGGAACTACTGAGAAATATCAGGAGTGGAGGCTTAACTCTTCTTAACGTCTGACACACTTACCACATCAGGCAAGTAATCCCCCAATATCTCAGCTAGAGAATGTATTTTTTCTAAAGCATTCCTTCTTTTTCTATTAAATTCTTCGCAATTCAATTCTCTTACGCTGAGATCCAGGGTTATTGGTGTAATAGATACTGCCCTCTCCACCATAAGAGCATAGAGATCAGTTCCCCTATCATTTTCTGTTACTGGTACAGGATTGCCTCCCAGCCAATAGTAAGGGTTACCTCTCGTATCTATTCTCTCAAGAACATAGTTTTCGAACTTCATTCTTGCTAACCTAGTGATTCTGATAGGGGTATCATCTGATATCTTATAGGGAAAGTTCACGTTGAGGAGATCTATTCCTTCTGGTAAGCCATTAGCTGTTATCCATTCTGTTATCTTAGCGGCAAGTTTTGCATGTATAAGAAATTTGTCGACAGGACGACTTGGTTGACCTGTTGGTATTTCAACACTGAAGGCAGAGGAGGTGATGCCCATTATGGTCCCCTGAAGAGCTGCAGCTATAGTACCGCTGGTGAATATATTGTCTAGGGTTATATTATCTCCTATATTTATACCTGAGACCACTACATCAGGTTCGGAGTCCATTATATACTTTACAGCCATTGTTACGGCATCTCCGGGTGTTCCACTTACCGTAAAGGCTTCTCTATATCCAAATCCCCTGACCTTTACTGGGAGCTTCCTTATCCTTAGGGGTTTGTGAAGCGTGATCCCCTTACCAGCTGCACTCATCTCATGCTCCGGTACTACCGCCGTGATTTTACCCAATTTGGCCTCTAGAAGGCCCGCCCAGAAGGCTCTGAAGGGAGCAGAATGGAGTCCATCGTCATTAGTCAGTAAGATAGTGAACACTTTCACTCCCTCAGGGCTTTAATTAGATCCATTGCGTATTTTTCATCAGGCTGTACTCCGACGGATATATCCTTAGGTACTTCGTCTCCATCCTCCTTAACAGTAATTACATTATGAGGAACCGCTGAAACGCCGAAGGTATTAGCTAACTCCGGATTTTCATATGCCTCGACGCAATCAGCTTCTACTATCCCTCTCAGCTCTATAGCAAACTTATTAGCCAAGAGAACTTGATGGGGGCAGTAAGGGCATGTAGGCGTAACGAATATCATTACATGGGCTTCCTTTCCATAGTTTTTAGCCTCCTTTAGTATCTCCCTCACTCTCTCAGTAAGCCCGCTGTCATCCCTACTGACTAGGATCAGCGTTTCGACAAACGCCCATGCCTCATATCCTGCTGGAGCACCTGTATACCTTATCTTATAGCCCATCTTTGGATCTATAAGAATTGTAGGTGTCCTTGAAATGGCATACTCCTCTATTAGAGATGGTTCTAGAGTCACGTCATATATCTCATGGGATACCTTATCAGAAAGTTCACTAAGCTCAGTCAATAATTGCTCGGTCCATTTGGAATATTCCTCGTTTCCTACTCCCTTAAACATTAGTAATTCCACTGGTCTAAGCATCTCTGAGTCAAACCGAGCTTTAAGCTGTGCAGCGGTTTGATCGTCGATTATCCTCTGGGAAGGGTTAATACTATTGCTCATATCATCCACCGGTGGGTTATGCCCTCTCATCTATTTAAATTCCATTATATTAACTCCTTAGGTAGCAGGTCATACTGCTATAAAACGGCGTTAATTTTAATATATATAAATAGTAAGGGGTAGAAAGCTAATGTTTTACGAAGAAAGAAATAAATCCCTGTCAAATGTGACCGCGCAAATAGGTATATGGACGGCTTTGTCTGTTGTTACTAGATTAGGGAAACACCTATTAGTGGGACCTATTCAGTTTATTAACTTACCTTTGTTATTCACAATGCTTTCTGGTATGCTATACGGCGCAGAAGTTGGTACGGGAGTTGGATTTCTCTCATTTTTTGTTTCTGACAGTTTTTTGGGTTTAGGGCTTTGGACCGTAGTTGACGGAGGCGTTGCTGGAATACTGGGTGCTCTATGGTCGAAAATTAGGACTAAAAATAGGATTTTTCTAGCTATCTTAGCTTATATATCGACTTTCATGTATGATATAGTAACTTCATGCATTTTATACATGATTTTTGGCCTAGATCCTGTTGAGGCAATTATCATTGGGATATTAGGCTTATTCATTCCAGTAGCTGGAGGAGATATATTCGCTATAGGTCCTACTACCGAAGCCGCAACGGCAATAGTGCTCTTATTTATAGCGGATAAATTATTAAGAAAAAACACGTGATCCCTGCCCTCACCTATTTGTTCATTAATTTTTCCCTATTTAGGTATGTCTTTTTTACATATAATAGCTTATATTATTTAGTGTATATAGCATATATTTTTATATATAAAAGATTTATGAAATTTATTATAAATTTTTTTAAAATAAAGAGGCATGTCAAGAGATATAGATATCTTTTTACTCTTTCACTTGACAGTATATAGGGTGATTCCCCCTGATAGAGATAAGATGGCATGGTAGAGGTGGTCAAGGAGTTTGGAGCGGTTCTGCGGTACTTGCATATTCTGCCATTAAAGCGGGAAAATATGCACAGTCTTTTCCACAATTTGGCCCTGAGAGAATCGGTGGACCTGTAACAGCTTTTAACAGAATAGATGATGAGCCAATTGTTGATAGAGGTCCGATCTATGAACCTGATATAGTCATAGTAATAGATCCAAGCCTGCTAAAACAGAGATACCTTAACTCTCTCTTGAGTGGATTGAAGAAGGGAGGATATTTCCTCGCTAATAGTGAGATTGAACCATCTAATTTGAGAAAGCAGCTAAACTTGCCAGAGGAAGTTAATATATGGACAGTAGACGCAACAACAATAGCCTTAGAGGAAATAGGGAGAGCTTCTCCGAATACCACAATGCTAGGTGTACTGCTAGCTGCTACAAATATCCTACCAGTTGAGTATCTAGAGAAGGGAATTTTATGGAGGTGGCCTGGAGCTGTGGGTGAGAAAAACATAAATGCGCTAAAGAGAGCAATGAAGGAAGCCAAAGTGGATCCCGCTAAGGAGGTGGTTAGTGTATGAGTACCCCTATGGTAGGTTGGAAAGAAGTTCCTATGGCTGCTGTTCCCTTTTTAAGCTCTAAGGAATATCTTACAGGTGAATGGGCAGTTTTTCAGCCCAAGATTGATGAATCAAAGTGCATAAAATGTGGTCTTTGCTGGATGTACTGCCCTGATAGTGTTTATAGGTGGAATGGGGAGGAAGTACCGGTCCCTGACTTGGATCATTGCAAAGGATGCGGTATCTGCGTAGCTGAGTGCCCTACTAAGGCTATAGAGCTTGTTAGAGTTTAAGGGAGGTGATCTCATGGCAATTCAGAAGTATGAGGAGCAAACTATGATGGCATTAAATGGTGATGAAGCGGTTGCTTGGGCTGTTAAGCAGAGTAATGTTGATGTGGTTGCTGCTTATCCAATAACACCCCAGACAATAATAGTGGAGAGGATATCGGAGTTTGTCCATAACGGGGAAGTCGATCTAGAATTCGTCAAAGTAGAAAGCGAGCATAGTGCTCTCAGTGCTAGCTGGGGAGCTGCGTTAGCAGGAGCTAGGGCATTCACGGCAACTGCCGCCAATGGTTTAGCTCTTATGTGGGAGGTATTATACATAGTAGCTTCTACTAGAACTCCTGTTGTTATGGCAGTAGCTAATAGGGCCTTAAGCGCACCAATAAACATTCACAATGACCATAGCGATAGTATGGGTGCTAGAGATTCTGGATGGATCCAACTATATAGCGAAGATGCCCAAGAAGCCTATGATAACACTGTAATGGCGTTTAGGATAGCTGAAGAGGCTATGTTGCCTGTAATGATAACTCTAGATGGCTTCACTATATCTCATACCCTGCAGAACGTATCTGTATTACCTGATGATGTCGTATCCAATTTCGTTGGAGTAAGGAATATTCCAAGGATAAAGTTACCTAATATTCATGGAGAGAAGGATGTTCCTCTAATGTTAAATCCGAAGTACCCTGTATCGTTTGGTCCATTAGACCTATATGATTATTACTTTGAACATAAGGTCCAGCAAAATGAAGCGATGAAGGCGTCTGCCCCGATAATAGAGAAGGTTCACAGAGAATATGGAGAGATCAGCGGTAGATCCTATGAACCAGTTCATATGATCCCTTACAAAACCGAGGATGCTGATGTAGTGATATTAGGCCTCTCTTCAACTATGAGCGTGGTCAAGAAAGTGGTCGATCAATTAAGGGAAGAGGGGAAGAGGGTAGGAGCTATAAGATTAAGAGTATTTAGGCCATTTCCCGCAGATATGATAAGGAAGGAGCTATCGGGAGTAACTGCTGTTGGAGTACTTGATAGGTCCCTCAGTTTTGGTGCGGAGGGAGGGCCGGTGGCTTTAGAAGTGAGATCGGCGCTGTATAGCTCCTCATCTAAACCAGCTGTTTACGACTATATATACGGATTAGGAGGGAGAGATTTGCCGCCTAAGCTGATAGCCAAAGCCTTTAATGAACTGTTAGAGGTGAAAACTGAGCCAGAGAAGCCTGTTATCAAATATCTGGGGGTGAGGGAGTAATGGCTACTCAATCTGTTTGGAGACCGGATATTAAGGAGTTAGCGAGGAGAGAATTAGAGACAAGACCCGTTGAATCTGGACATAGGCTATGTGCAGGATGTGGAGCAGGAATAATAATCAGACAGATTGCTATGGCTGCGAGAAAGCCTATAGTCTGGATAAACGCAACTGGTTGTGTTGAGGTCGCTACGACTATATTCCCATATACTTCATGGAATGTTCCCTGGGCTCATAACGCATTTGAGAACGCTGCTGCTGTGGCATCCGGAGTTGAAGCTGCTAGGAAGAAGCTTGTTAGAGTAGGTAGATTTGAAAGTGACCCAGATATAGATCTTGATTATGATATA
>JAVALV010000002.1:0-3574 GCA_032159055.1 Thermoproteota archaeon
CTGTACATAGGAGATACTGCTGATGAGGCAGTTACGGTCACGGTTACTGTTACGTGGGTGTCTCAGACTGGTGTAGGGGGTCAGTTCACCTGTACTCAGGCGTTAAAAGTATCAGAAATGCCCCCCAAGGGACTCAGAGTAGATACAAATGATACATACCTTGAACCGGGGAAGGTTAATGAGGTACATCTACTCGTGAGGAATTTAGGTAAAGAAGATGCATATAGGGTATCCTTAACGATACAATCACCTCCTAATGCTGCCATTCGAGGAGATAATAAATTTAATTTGGGTGATCTCTCCCCAGGAGAAAGTAAGTGCGTTGTTATTTATGTGTATGTAAATCCCTCCTCTTCTGGACCCATGGATATATCATCTATCCTAGGATGGTATGATCCTGGATCTGAGCATCACTCCGAGAATTCAATCTTGGGATTCTATGTCAAAGTGAAACCAGGACCTTTCCTCGTAGCTTACAGCGATAAGAGAGTTTTAACTCCAGGAACTCAAGAAATCGTCGATATAGTGCTCAGAAATGAGGGTAATGAAACAGCTAAATCCATTAGAGTTAGTTTCGTTCCTTCCAAGGACTTGGCTGTGCTATCGGCAAGCGGTGTCCAACTAGATAATCTCGCTCCTGGTGAAGGAGCAGATATTTCTCTCCTACTGTCCACACCTAATGTCAGCTACGGAGGATTGGCCCTCACCCTCCAGTTAAGCTACTTAGATGAAAATGATAGGATTAGGGAACAGGTAATCCCTCTTTCCTTTATAACACAAAGCCCATCCACTCCTCTCATATCAATAGCTCCCCTAGATACGGAGCTTACTGTAGATGAGGTGAATGGACTTAGATTGAAGATAAAGAATGAAGGTGGGCAGGCAAGCGATCTAGTGGTAAAAATATCCTTACCTAGCTTAGAACTAGGATCTGTTGTAGGGGAAGATTACGCATATATCGATCATCTGGATAGAGGAGAGAGCACGGTCAGGAACTTCTCCGTATACCTGTCGCCTAAAGCATATGGTGCGGTGCAGTTCTTAGCCCATGTCACATACAAGGACGAAGCAGGCGTCTCTCATCAAAGCATACTTTCCTTCGGCGTGAGAGCAGTGGGAAGACCGCAGATAGAAGTGGCCCATGTCTCTACCATACCATCGCCAATATATCCAGGAGACTTGAATGTGAAATTAGTGGTTGCCATTACTAATGTGGGGAATTACGTTGCCAAGAATCTCAGAGTGAATCTCACCCCGATCGAGGGAGTATTGAAACCATCATCCCCGGGATCTAACACATTTATCATCCCAGCACTACCACCTAACCAAGCAGTAGATGTTACCTTCTTGGTCGATATAGACAGCTCAGCAAAACCTGGAAGATATGAGGCGTCCCTAGTTTCAGATCTAGGAAATACAACTATTCCCGTACAGGTGTATGAGAAGGCTAAGTTCAAACTAATGAAATTATACATACCTGGTAGACCTAGACCTGGGGACAGGGGTGTTAAATTAACTCTAGTAATGAAGAATGAGGCTAAATCTACCGCCAAAGACGTTGTTATAGAGATAATAACACCTTACCTGATAGGTACTACATCGCTTGCTATAGGCGACATACCGGGAATGTCTAACGCATCCGCCATAGTTGAGGTAGATATAGACAGGAATGCGCCGATAAATGTACCGGTAGATGTTAAGGTATCTTGGAAGCAAGAAGAAAGAAGCCTTTATCAGACGATTCACTCGAGTATAACTCTCTTCAAAGGAAGCAAGCCTTGGTGGGAAGGTTACATGTGGATGACTCTTATGGCAGTGATCGTAATATTTATAATAACTATTCTTCCTATAATAAAAAGAATTTTATTTAGGAGCCCTTGATCTTACCATAGTAGACCAAGGCTTTCATAGCCCTGACGGCCCTCTCCGATTCTGGATATGCAGGTATTCCCTCTATCTCGAAAAGCTCCCTGAATGCCTTAGCATACTGTGAGGATCCAACGTCCATTGCTACTACAGGTTTATCGTAATTCCTAGATAGGATAGCTAACTTGCTTGGAAGCTTAGCAGTCACTCCTGGAACATGATGAAGCGCCAATACTATAATACCGTCGACGTTATTATCCTCTAAGAGTATCTTCATCGCCTCCACAAAGGAATCATCCGTAGCGCTACCTGTTAGATCTATTGGGTTAATTGTAGCAGCGATAGGGGGAACTATTCTCCTCTCCTTAAGATTTTGGAACTTACTCTGGCTCTCTTTTGATAAGTTAGCTAGTTTAAGGCCCAAAGCTTCGGTTTCATCTGCAGCCATGACACCTACCCCTCCTCCATCCGTCAGGATAGCTATCCTATCTCCCTTAGCAGGGGGTTGCATTACCAATGCCTTAGCTACGTCAAAGAGTTCTTCCATATCCCCGACTCTGATTATACCTGCTTGCTTAAATGCGGCATCGTAAACATTATCGCTGCCTGCCATAGCAGCGGTATGCGAACTAGCTGCTCTCGCTCCTGCACTTGTCCTTCCTGCCTTAAATACAACTATGGGTTTTTCCTTCGTTATCTTCCTTGCTAGCTCTAGAAATTCTCTTCCCCTATCTATGGATTCAGCATATATGAGGATAACCTTAGTTTCCTCGTCTCCTCTCAAGTATTCTAGGACATCGACTTCATCGACATCTAACTTATTACCATAGCTAACAAATTTAGCTAAACCTATACCCTCTCCATGCATGTAGTCAAGGCAAGCAACACCGAAGGCTCCAGATTGAGTGCTTAAAGATATGTTACCTGGTTTTGGTCTAGGTGATGATATATACCTCCTATCCAAGAATTCCTTCTCTACTGGTAGAAACATGGTATCTACTCCAGTTGATGGAACAACGACACCTACACAGTTAGGACCTATAACTCTCATTCTATACTTATCCTTTAATAATTCTAACTGCTTTTGGAGCTCAACTCCTTCTCCACCCACCTCAGCGAAGCCACCGCTTATTACTATAATGTTCCTAATTCCCCTCCTTCCACAATCCTCCATTGCTGAGGGAGTATACTTGGCTGGTGTAACTAAAACGGCTAAATCAGGAGTCTCCGGTATATCTAAAACAGACTTGTATGTGGGAACACCGAGTATCATTTCATCAGATTTCGGATTTACTGCGTATAATTTTCCCCTGTATATTCCTCCCTTCGAATTCTCTACCATTATCCTCAATAACTCATATCCTATCTTCCCCGGGGTTCTGGAGGCTCCAACAATTACCATGGATCTAGGGTTGAAGAAACCATCCAATGAAGGCACTTTATTCACCGGGAATTACTGATCAGCTCTTAATAAAGAGATTTCACTAATAGAATATGTAAGCCGAGATGCACCTTAATATAAAAAGAAAGGAAAGAAGAGGCCCGAGCGAGGGAAACTGAGAGGTTTTACGTCTTCCAAACTGCCCTGATAGCCAGTTCTATATCGTCTCCTGTTACTGTCTTCCTGTTGGCATGCTTGGCTAAACTGACTGCATGCCTGCTTATTTCGGTGGCGAACTTCTCCATGTAACGCTCTAGCCTTTCAACG
>JAVALV010000003.1:0-4865 GCA_032159055.1 Thermoproteota archaeon
TTATACAAATGAGGAAGTTTCTAGGAGGACTTCAGAGCTACCTTACCAAGGCTAAGATGGCCCAGAAGCTGGTATTAGGTTGGGTTTCATCGCCAGCTCTGGGATTGAAGATGGTATCCGCTTACGAGGAGGTAGCTGTGGAGGGGGAGAGGGCCAAGAATTCCCTGAATAAGAGGGGATTGGGGGATCTCGGAAGGATACTCTCAAGCGTATTGGAGGGAGGAGATCCCGAGTCTTCTCTCAGTTCTTCTTTATCCCTCATATCTCAGTTACTGGAAGCAGATGCGATATCTAGGGAGAGATGGATCTACCTCATTTTAACTCTTGGCATGTCCATATCGGTTGGCATATCCTTGGCGATCAGTTTAGGCAGGATAGGGATTAGGCCTTACCATCTCCTCATGCTCCTTCTGCTCTACCCCATAATCCCTAGCCTTGACATGGGAGTTATCAGGGAAGATCCGTCAGCAGCTGATTCGGTAGCTTCATCCTTGGAGAGGGGAAGCGGAAGAATATATGCCCTGAAGAGTCTGGGATACTATGAGAGGCTGGTAGTCGACGATTTTCTCTATAACGTCAGGCTACCTGAGTGGGCGGAGATCATTAAGGAGATATCGGATAGGAAGATGCTAGCCTCGGTAATGAGGAAGGTATCTAACATGTTGAAGGAATTCAATCGCATCACGAGCGCCTGGAACGCTAGGATAAGATCTATGAAGGCAATGACCCTAGTTATATCATCCGCTATTGGCATATCCAATGTGATAATTGCGAAGGTTATGTCATCACCTCTACTGGGATTTGCGGGAATACCTCAAGATCTTCCCCTATTACTCCTGATCTCGGGACTTATATCTGTAATCCTCTCATCGAAGCCCATAGGGTTTACCATAGAATCTAGCTCTGTATATCTAGCTTCCTTCTCCATAGCATACTTCTTCATTCCCTAACCCAGTAAAAGTTAAATTCCTAACCTCTTTGACCCTAATGAATGAAAGCGGCCATCGATAGCATCCAACTGGTGAACTTCAAATCTTTCAGCAGAGCAACGATACCTCTTCCTCCGGGTTTAATTGCCATCACGGGACCTAACGGCTCCGGGAAGAGTAACATACTTGATGCCATAGCTTTTGTCATGGGATGGCGAGCTAGGAGGCTTAGGGCCTCCAGATTAGAGCATCTAGTTAGGAAAGGATCTAAATCCGGATACGTGGCTCTGACGCTAAATAATTCATCAGAGAAAGTGAAAATTATCAGGGAGGTTAGGCCGAATGGAGAGAGCGTTTATAGAATTAATGGAAGAAGATCCAGCGCCAATGATGCCTTTGACCTCCTCTCCGAGTTAGGTTTCGTCACGGATAAATACGCATTCGTAACACAGGGTGACATAACGAGCATTGTGGAAATGTCACCTAGGGATAGGGTTCGACTCCTTGAGGAGATCAGTGGGGTAGCCGAATACGACGAGAGGAAGGCTAAAGCGCTAGAAGAGCTTTCTAAGGTGGATCAGTCCTTAAGGGAGATATCGATAATGTTGAGGGAGAGGAAAAGGGAGTTGGATAGGGCCTTAAGCGAGATAAAAACATTAAAGGAAAGGAAAAGGTTAGAAAAGAGGCTGAGAGGGATAAAGAAGTACCTCCTCCTAAAGAAACTTGATGAGCTTAGGAGGAAGCTTGATTATATTGAGAGCTTTAAAATGGAGGAGGATCTAGATGACATAGATTCTCTAAGAAGGGAGCTGGAAGCTAAGGAGGCTGAGTTAAGGAAGCTCGAAGATTTGGTCAGAGAATCCCCTGTGAGGAAGAGAAAGCAGCTAGAATCAGATCTTTCATCGCTTAAAAGGCAGAAAAAAGCTCTTGAAGAAGCTATAAATGCGAAGAAAGAGGAGCTAAGTGTATTAGTTAGAGAGAGGATAGTGCCTAAGGTGGTCGAAGAGGACCCCTCTTTTCTAGGCGTGGTTTCTCAACTAATCACTCCTCTTGAGGGATATGAGATCCCTTATTTATCTGTCGGAGGAAGTAGGCTAAATGATATTGTAGTGGAGGATCTAGAAGGAGCCAAGAGGATAGCTAAGAAACTGAGGAAATACAGGGGCAGATTTAGGATAATACCAATGGATGTAATAAGGCCGAGGGATCCTCCCAGCATCGTGGGATCCCTAGGTCCCCTGTATAGATTCTTGAAATACGATAGAAGGTTTGAATCCCTTGCAAAACTCCTGTTTAATGCGATTCTAATGAACGATTTGGATGATATAGGAAAGGACCTCGTGGGCAAGGCTAAATTCGTTACAATGAGAGGAGAGATATTTGAAAGGGAAGGGAGTCTCCTAGCGGGGAAGCCCGAAAGAGATGTAGAAAGGATAAATAAAATAAGGAAAGACTTATCTTTACTGCAGGATGATCTTAAAAGGATATTAGATGAAATAGGTAAGAAAGAGGAGGAGATCTCAAGTTTACCGGAAATAGATCCTAACTTGAACAGGTTAAAGTCCTTAAGAGATGCAGTTTACCATCTAAGAAGGGAGTATGAGAAGGCCCTTTACAGGAGAAGGCAATATATAGCTAAAATGGAGGAGATAAGTGAAGAAAGGGGAATGATAAAGGAGAAAGTGAAATCATTAGAATCAGAGCTTAAGAAAATGAGTGATGTAGATCCACTGGAAGCTGTAGATCCTATGGGAGAGATCGTATCTATTCAGGCTAAGCTCCGCATCATAGGATCTGCTAACCCGAGAGCTGAGGAGGAATATGAAAGTAGGAAAAGGGAGTACGATCTTGTGAGAGGGAAGTACGAGGAATTTTTCAAGAGAAAGAAGGAGATAATGGAGCTTATAGAGAAAGTAGACAGGGAGAGGGAGAATATAATAGCTGAGACCCTAAGAAAGCTCTCGGAAGCATTCGATCAGGAGATAAGGATAATATTTGGGGGAGGAAGCGGAAGTTTGGAGCTCACAGATAGAGGGCTGGAAATGAGGGTAAGGCTTCCTGAAAAAAAGCCTGTCTCCATAGATTCACTTTCTGGGGGTGAGAAATCCTTGAGCGCTATAGCGTTCATTCTGGCAGCCCAGAGGCTAAGGCCCTCGCCCCTTTACATATTCGATGAGGCTGACTCCATGCTAGATGGGGTTAATTGTAAGAGGTACGCCAAGGCCCTAAAGGAACTCTCTAAGGAAGCTCAAGTTATTGTAATATCTCTAAAGAAGGAGTCACTTGAGGAAGCAGATCACCTAATAGGCGTTACGATGAGAGACGGTCAATCGAAGATAGTTGCGATATCAAAGGAGGCTGCTCAATGAATCCACAGGATGTATGGATCGAATTTACGAGGGATAGAGACATAGCGAAAGCTGGCAGGAGGATATTATCTTTGGCCAAAGGTTTAAGAGCTGACATAATCAGGTATCTATCTTCTGGAAGGCGTGAAGCGAGGAAGCCCCATAATTTGAGAAAATTAAGGAAGGACGCGATAATAGAGGTGAGATCGTGGAGGATGCCACGGAGATATCCCCTGAGATCCGAATTAATAACGGCCCTTAGATGGGTTAGAGGGAAGTTGAGGGAAGCAGCCGAATCCATTAACATATCGATGGTAACAAAATGGAATCTAATCGAGGAGATAAGATCTGTTAAGGAGAGGCTCCTCTCATTCAGAAGTAGGGGGAGAAGAGTGGTTTCTCTCTATGAATTAGTTATATCGAGGGAGGAGATTGTTCCCGCCCTGGTATCCCTATTATTCATGGAAAGGGATGGAGAAGTGGAGCTCCTCCAGGACAAACCATTCGATGACATATACGTAGTGCTGAGGAGGGGATGATAATGTTGGTAGCCTCCCTAATAAATGTAATAGCTATTTAGGGGGTTGGAGGTAACCTAGGATGGGAGTTGAGTCGTGGGAAAGAGCCAAAAGGTTACTTGAAGCTGCACTGTTTGCATCTGGAGATGTAATCAGCGATTCAGATATAGGGAGGATTACGGGACTCACAGGTCCAGCGATAGAGAAAGCTGTTTCTGAAATAAATGAAGCCCTATCGCCCCATCCCTTTTATATAGAGAGAGTTAAGGATGGATGGATTATGATCCTAAGGAGGGAATTTGAGGAAAAATTAGCCTATCTTTTCCCCCAGAAGATGCTATCTAAATCAGAGATGAGAACGCTCGCCTTGATCGCTGCTAACGAGCCGATAACCATTTCCGAGATAGTCAGGGTTAGGGGCAGTTCTGCTAGGCGGCACATTAGGAAATTGACTCAGTTGAACCTAGTGAGGGAAAATAGGAAAGGAAGGATGAGAATATACAGAACAACTAAAAAGTTCTCTCTCCTGTTCAAAATCGAGAAGGTTGGGGAGAATGGGGACTTCACTAGAGACTGAAGTGGCAAGCCTTAGATTGAGAAATCCCCTTGTATTGGCATCTGGCATACTGGGAAATAGCTCTTCATTACTTAGGAGAGTGGAACAAGCAGGAGCTGGAGCACTAACTACTAAGACGATCCTTCCTGAGCCAACGAAGGGCTATGATAATCCAGTTGTGGTGGAGCTACCCTTCGGCTTGATAAATGCCATGGGGCTTCCAAATCCCGGTATAAAGGAATTCGAGAGGGAACTGGCTGGGATCAGATCGGAAATAAGTATACCCATAATAGGCAGCGCCGGTGGAGGAACTCCTGAGGAAGTCGCCTATGTAGCGGGAAGGCTCCAAGATGCTGGAGTCGATGCAGTAGAGATCAACGCATCATGCCCTCACGTTAAGGGACATGGCTTGGAGATAGGTGGTATTCCCGATTCCCTTGAGGAACTTGTGGCGGTCGTTAGAAGATCTATCAAGATCCCCCTCTTGGTAAAATTAACTCCCATGACATCTGAT
>JAVALV010000004.1:0-3662 GCA_032159055.1 Thermoproteota archaeon
AAACCTCTCCTAAACGCCGTTTACAGCTAGCCATCTATAACATTTTATTTTCTAAACTCAGATAAAATATGTAGTATTTTTTAAATAAATAGGCGAATTAAAAATTTTAAGAACAACGATTAAATTCGAGGTCAATTCGAATTTAATAGCTTAGGTGCTCATATATGAAAATGTTCCTCCGTATGCTCTCCCTCCTCCTCATAACCCTGAGCATCCTATCTACTGCCTCACCGTTAGAGGCGCAGCCCAAGCTCGGTAAGTCACCTCCCAAGCTTATAGTTAGGGTCTACCTCACGTACCTCTGGATAAATAATAGGGCGGATGTAGATGCACTAGGCAGGGGAAATTCTGACCTGTGGCTCATCTCCATTATAAACGAGTACGGGCATGGTACGTCCCCCTTCATCATAGGCGAGAAGACGGTCGATGAGGACCTCTTGGATGTCAATGGGAACAATGTATATGACAAGGGAGATAATAGAATGAGGGTTCTGGAACTTGCAGGTCCCTTGGAATCAGATAAAGGACCAAAGAAGATAAGATACACGGATTTAGCGTATAACATCACCCAATGCGAGCCCTTGAGGCCCTTCGACATCTACGTCCACTTGGTCGATAGCGATAATGGTAACAGCGATGAGTACGGGTTCGCCCTCAAGCTTCTAACCAAGCTCTTCAATGGAATATTCAAGACAGCAGGACCCTTCAGCAAACTAGTCACTGAGGCCATGAACGGTGTATTTTCCGTGTTTGGTAAGGGAGGCTACGATTCCGCTGGAGTGGGCTCCGTCAATTCATGGTATCCATCGAAGGCATATCCCGTACTAGCGGGCAACCCGAAGAAGGGGCAGATGTGGAATCTAGGAAAGCCCAAGGAATGGAAGAAGGGCGATATACCCCCTCCCAAAGAGACTTGGGTATCGGAGGAGGGAAAGATCGATATAAAGCTCAATGGAAAGCTATCAGCTATTGTCTGGTTCAGGATCTCCGTCTATAACACTGGCATAGCTTGTAAGAAGTCATACAGCCTGGTCCCAAGTGAAAAGGGTGAAGGAGCAGCTAGCATAAGAGAAGCTACAATAAAGGAATTACCAAATGGTAAAATGGGGTTCCAAGTAAAGTTTCATGGTAACATAACGGGTAAGCCCCTCAATTTAAGCCTGAAAGCTTCTAATTCCAGATCCACTGGAGAGGCGTCGATCGCAGGAGATATGATCAAGAGATCTGAGGGTGATTACATATGTATAGACGAGCATAACGATACTATATATGGCCTGATGAATCTCTCCGGCCTTGAAGGGTCCGTCAATGTCAGCATAACATCTTACAGCGGTAGCTTGCCTGTGAGCAAGATAGAGAACATTACTCTGTATGTTCACAAGCCTGAGCTCGCTATAGTGACAAACGAAGTCGACTTAGATCCTCTCATGAATGAATTACCAGAAATAGAGGCGAAAGGCTTCCACTACTCGATCTATAAACCAGATGAAGTAGGCATCTTATCTGATGTGCCCGTGATCCTCATACTTGGTGGACCTGATGCTTACAACGGGGTTGGCAGCTTGGTTAGATCCCTCCTACCTGAAGACAAGCAGCAGGAGATGAGAGGGGGATTTGCAAGCTACATCATCCCAAATGCCTTCAGCGGTGGAAAGGTAAATCAGAAGGTGATCCTAGTAGGTGGGAAGGACAGGTATATGACGGCGGAGACTATGAGACGAATCATGCCATCAATTATCGAGGATCTCTCAGCGGTTGACAGAGAGCCTCCCTATTTGGTCGGGTGGAACTTCTATGCCAGCTCCATGGCTCCAGAAATAGCTACAGGCACCCTTGAAGGTACCAATCTGACTCTCTACTGGAGCGAACCGTTATCTCAAATTTCCCTCGGTATATCAGCCAGATACGGGAACACATCAGTTCCCCTGCCTAGGGGCTCAGCCAACGTTAGTATCAGTGGTGCCGAGACTCGCATATATCTGGCTAAGGGACTCCCAAAGGATCTAATCGTCAGTCTGAGTGGGATAAAGGATACTAGAGGAAACTCGCTGAAGAAGAACGTCACGCTCAGATTGAAGGTTGCTGTGGAGGAAGGCTATCCCTACTTGATGCTAAAGGTCGTAGGCAACGAGAGCGTCGGCAGGTCATTCACATATTACGTGCAGATAATGAATTTGGGAGACAGCCCTGGGGTAGTTAGGTATGGCGTAACCCAAGCTCCACCGCCCTTCATCGAAGTGAGGGTCCAGCCTGAGATGGTAATGATTCCACCTCAGCAGGCCAATGTGTTGAGCATAGTGGTTAATGTGGGAGAGGAAGCAGTACCGGGTAAATATCCCTTCCAAGTGACCTTCTACATGGATTCCTATGGCGGCACTAGGGCTCACCCCCTCAACTTAACAGTTAGGGTCTGGACGGAGGGATGATACTCTAAAATAGCCAATATATCCCTTCTTCCCTTTTCTTCACTTTCCTTCTCCTCCTCTACACTTTCACAATTTAATCGATGAAAGTAATTACATTTATATCATAACGGAGTTATAAGGGTGGGTGTTATCTTGGTAAGGCCTATGACCTTGGATGCTCTCGCCTCTTCCTTCGGAGGAGAATCCATGGCCCATATGAGGTATACCCTGTTTGCCGACAAGGCGGATAGAGAAGGCTTCCCGAATGTAGCTAGGCTCTTTAAGGCCATAGCCTATGCTGAGAAGGTCCATGCTGGGAACCATTACAATGCGTTGTCCGAACTTAAAGGAGATCTCAAAGTCGTAGCTGGGGCTACATTCGGTCCTGGTAGTACTTCTAAGAACTTAGAACTCGCTATAATGGGAGAGGATTATGAAGTCAATGAGATGTACCCAGCCTATCTATCTCTGGCCGAGCTGCAGGGAGAGAAAAGAGCTGCAAATAGTTTTAAATGGGCGCTAGAAGCGGAGAAGATTCATGTCGAATTATATAGAAGGGCCAAAGATTACGTGGATCGGGGTGAAGATTTCCCCATAGAAGGGAAGGTATGGGTCTGCCCTGTTTGCGGTCACACCTATATAGGAACGGAACCTCCAGATAGATGCCCGGTCTGTGGTGCTCCCAAGGACAGATATGTCGGATTCTGACCCATTTACCACATTCTTCCCTCCATCTCCTCTTTTCCTTTCCTTTCCTTGAGCATCCCATCGATGTGATCGAACATTTCATTTCAATCGGTTCCATTCAGTTCAATTTGCTCTACTCTATTCTACTCCATCAATGCCCTTATCTTCCCAGCTATCTTCCTCGAAGCTTCCTTGTAAGGTCTAGGATCTCCCTCCTCATCCCACTTGATTCCGGGGCATGAGAGAGATGCCAGAATGAAATCCTCTCCGACGATGAAGGGATAGCGTCTGCATGTGTCTGGCCTGATCTCGTATACGGAACACATGTTATCCTCAAGGAAAATGCATGATCCATCCTTCCTGAGCTTCATCTTGTAAGGAGCACCGGTCAGCTCAAATTCAATACGGCCAGTGAGCTCGTAGAAGTCCTTATATCCAGCGGACTTGAGCCTCTCAACATCCTCCTCATAGAGGGGGATCACCCTGTTTCGGCAGCAGTCCCCACATAAGGTGCAAGAGAACCCGGGCATCTTAGTTACCCTCACGTAATCAGATATCACCACCTCCCCT
>JAVALV010000005.1:0-2979 GCA_032159055.1 Thermoproteota archaeon
GGCGAAGCTTAGGGGAGTAGATACGAGTGTAGAGGTGACTCCCCATCACATTCTCTTTAGCAGAGAAGATGCTGGGAAACTCAGATCATTAGCAAAGGTCAATCCTCCCTTGAGATCCAAGGAATTAGTTAATGAGCTTAAATCCATGCTTTGGGCAGGCATGATAGACTTCCTAGCGACGGATCATGCACCTCACAGCTTAGAGGAGAAATCAAGGCCTTATGAGGAAATGCCTTCTGGGATACCTTGGCTTGATGTGATGGCGCCTTTCCTGATGACCCTAATAGCTGATGGAAAGTTACCTGCCGAGGTCATAGATATGTACAGCTCGAAACCCGCCATGCATATGGGATTGGGGAGAGGAAGTATAGCCGTGGGCAATTCAGCAGATCTAGTGATCCTCAAGAAGAGGAGATGGAGAGTTCATGGCGATGAATTATATACTAGGGCGAAATCCACAGCAATAGAAGGTATGGAGCTAGGTTGGCAGGTTGAGAGGGTATTCCTGAGGGGAGTATTGGCATATGATGAAGGCCCTGTAGTAGAGGAAGGGTTCGGGGTTCCAGCAATAAAACGTAAAACTCGGAGATAAGCTAGGAGGTAGCCATCGGATGCCTGAGCATGCTCATTCAAGGAAGATCCTATCTTCCTCAGATCCAGGGGTCTTTATAGCTATTAAATGGACTCCCTCATCACCTGCTATTATTTGATGCTTTTCCGGGGGAGTAACTGCCAAGAAATCTCCCTTGACTAGATGTATGGGTTCTCCTTCTACTATAACCGTAGCGCTACCGTCTATCAGATAAAATAGCTCTTCTACCTCTTTATGATAATGAGGCTTTGTTTTCTGCCCACTTTTCATTATTATCTCCACTACTTCAACGCTTCTCGAATTACTAAACCCTAGAATGGCTCTATCATATCCCCAAGGAGCTGAATATTTCCTATTGTTGAACCTGTTCACTATCGGCATGTATACTTCTTATCGTGTAACTGAAAAAAAGGCTAACGGTTCTACTAATCGATAATTTACACCCGCAAATGCCATGTAAAGGATGGGTTTTCCTTCCCCTTGGTATCTAGCTTACCTGACGGTTAATAAATTATAGATGTCCCATTCCTTATGCCGAACCCAAAGGCATTCAGATCAGACCTAGAGACATTAGCCGATCGCATAGCTGAGATAAGTGTGGCGAAACAGAGACTTTCACCCCTCATAGATAAGCTTACAGACCTCTATAGAATGGGAGCTGTGAAGATCAATCACTCCGCTATGGAACTTGTCATAGCTGCCTATCTAATGGAAAAAGGGTATTTTGTAGACGTAGAAGTTCCTCTAGATGATTTAAGATGTGATGTAATGGGAATAAATGGTGAGAAGGTAATTGTGGAAGTTGAGACAGGTTTCGTCCCGCCAGATCATGCTCTAGATCCGGATAGTTTCTGTAGGGCTAGAATAGCGAGTAAAATAGCTAGGTATAGCCAGTACGCTGATAGGTTTTATCTCGCAGCTCCGCCCACGTATTTCATGGAAATACCACCTTTTCTGTTAACTCCACCTGATATTCGCTCTGAAATTGAGCTAAGGAGGTGGAAAGAGCTGCTGGATAAGTATTATAGGAACCCTCCTATACCATTGAATTTATTGAGGATCGCTAAATTAAATGGAGTTTTTGTGACATACGTAGACGAGGGAAGGGTAATAGAACTAAGTACTGAATCCTACATCAGGTTGTGTTTCTAACAGATCATTAGGAAGTGTTCTTGAGTGTAGTACATTGCAATATAGAGCTGTAAGAAGAAGTTTTCGGGGGGATCCTCGGCCATTAGCCGAGTTTTCTCCAATTCGACCCTTTCGAGACGTATTGGAATTTCAGTAACCAAGGCTAACCTTAGTTACCTACTCCTCCCTTTCCCGACAACCTTTCTAGGAAATGGTAGCTAATAAACCTTTGGTATTTTTCTTTCACCGCCGATCAGCGACATCAGATAATCCCTAGAAGCCACGTTGGTCGAAGTTGTTAGTAACTGCTCCTTTCTAACTCCCAACCATAGATCTATCGCCTCCTCAATGGTCTTTATTAGCCTATATGTGGGCTTTCCCAGAGAGATTCCTGGGCACCTTTGATCCACATATACGTAGAAACTGCCAAGCCTATGTTGAAAGTAAGCTTCTTCGTCCCTCCCATACTCTGGTCTCTTGTATATGTGGAAGGGCCATAATTTACAAGCCAGAGGTTTAAGTCCTATATCCTGAAGGGAGCATATGAGCTTACCATATCTATTTATAAGAAATGGACAGGGTTCTCCCTCTTCTTTCGCTAAATATTCCTTCCCTTTAATTATTGTTATTTTATCCGGTCCGAACACCTTCGCAATTTTCAGAGCCTCGTAGGATTTGAGGGGCACTTTGAAGTGAAGGCAGCATAATCCACATTCGTAGCATGTGAAATCGCTGACCCTGCTCCAAGGTAGGAGCATTGGGCTCACCTTTAGAACTAATCTCTTAGAAGTATTTACGCTTTCTCCAACTTTAACTAGGTTATTTTAGCCAAATACTAATAGTGATATTCCATAATGGCACATATCTAATCATAGAGTTCTGTTGGGGGGGCCCATAGATGGGCCCCAACACCCCGCAGTGCCATCCATCCGAGTGCGGGTATCCTCTCTACTATCCTACAAATTTAATTATTTCTATTTAATATTGAAATAAATGTAGGATTACAGTTATAGTTTAGCTATTCATAAGGTCCCATTAAAGAAGCAATAGAGAGAGGAAAACGAACTAAAGTTAGAGGTAAGAGATTGGATTAGCGCAGATAGGGGAATGAGAAAATATTACAATGCTTCCACGAGTTCAGATAGAGTTCGCGTATATTAGAAGATAGCGGCCCCAATGTCGCGAGTTTGAAAGAGGTGAGTAGTCCTTTAATCAATTAAGTCAGATTCAATACTCTGTTTTCTCATGGCTTTAGA
>JAVALV010000006.1:0-4636 GCA_032159055.1 Thermoproteota archaeon
CAGGTCTCTCCGGTACTGGTCCCGCAATAGCTGCCGTCTGCGATGATTGCAAGGATATAGTAGCAGAGTGGTCCTCCCTAGGCCGTGTTACGGTAAAGAAAATAACAAATGCACATGCCCATGTGGAGATCGAATAGCTGAGGCTTTCTTTATATCCTAAAACTGCTGGAAGATCCTTTGAATAAGCTCAAGTGAGATACATCAAATCAATATCGAGGCTTTAGATCATCCCATCTTATTAGGTTAGCTGTTTGTTTTACGAAATCCGGAAGGAGCTTAAAATATGTACGCTTAGCGTATCTCTCATCTGCCAGGAGAAATATTCCCTCATCCTCCTCGGATCTTATAACTCTTCCAAGGGCCTGCGAAGCTCTCCTCAACGCTGGAACCGTGTAGGCTAGATACCTTCCCCTCCTCCTCCCGTAAATTCTCTGGTTATATTCTATGAAGAGCCTGGTTTTCGTCGTGAGGCGATCAAATGGTATACCTAGTAGCATAACTCCCTCCAATTCCTCGCCTGGGAAATCGGCTCCTTCTGCAAACCTACCACTGGATGTAGCTACTAGTAATCCCATCTTACCCTGCTTAGGTAATGACTTAAACTCATTAAGCATCCTGCTGGCTTCATCTCCGGGCATATCCTTCCTTTCGATGAAGAGGTAGCGGTCATGCTTCTCTGCAAGTTCCTCTATTCCGGGTAAAACTTCGTCTTGAATTCGATAGCTTGCGGTGAATATTGCTAGATTCCTAGGGAGAGATAAAAAGGCATCGATGACCCTGAGGTACCTCCTGACCATCTCCTGCGATAACCTCTCTCCCTTCGTGCTTACTCCCTCTACTATTATGCTCCTAATTCTCTCTGGATCTGCCATTGATGGGACACTCATCTTAGCGCAATTCTCAACGCCCGCTGTCTCAGCGAAGGCATCTATGGGCTCAAGGGTTCCTGACATGAATACGACGGAGTAGAAATCCTCCCAGATGGAGGCCAATAGATCCCTAGTACGCATGTCCCATACTTCAAGCTTCACACTTCTCTCTTCTCTAGAGTAGAGATATGCTACTCCTTCCTCTTCCTTCTTCTCCAAAGCAGCTACTAAGAAATCACCTAGGGAATTCAAGTATGAACGTGGCTCCTTACCTCTAGCTATTTGATCCCTGTAGATGTCATTAGCAAGCTTGTAAATGGATCTTATATCCTCTGGGATAAAGCCCGTGGTAGATAAAAGCTCGTCTAAATCGAAGGTGCCATCTTCCGATGTGGCTGTACTCAACATAAAGTTAGATAGCTGACTTATCTTCTCCCTAAGCCCATATTCGTCATCTGGATCGTATTTCTCCGCTTCTTTAAGTGACCTATCAACCGTGACGGAGGTGATCGATTTACTGTTCATTTCCATTGCCGCTTTATTGATGTTATGGGCCTCATCGACGACTAGAATAGATTCCCGAAAGGGAACTTTTCTCCTCACAACCCATCCAAGTGGCGAGAGTATGTAGTTATAACTCAAGGAAATGACGTGAGAATACTCTAATAGGGCTATTTGAAGGAAGTATGGGCAAACCTTCATCTTTCTCGCGGCTTCAAATATTTCTGAGAAGGTAAATGGCTTTGGGGGGATTGGTAGATCCTTCATTCTCTTCAGGTTACGATAATAGGGACACTTATCTCTCCTCATCCTGCAGAGGGTCCCAACTCCCTCATAGCTGGTGATCCCCATTTCCCTAGCGAGGAGACACATATCCCTTTTTCCCCTGAAGGAGAGGCCGAAAACTGGTTTAGTCTTTCTAATTAGTTTAAGTTCTTCTATTGGCCTATCCGTTTCATTTCCAGTCCTGACAGCCCATATAATGGCCCCATCCATCTCCTCTATTATCGGGAGTAGGGCAGCGAGGATTACAGGCGTCTTCCCGAATCCGGTTGGGGCATGGAGGCAGAACCTCCTGCCCTCCTCCACAGCTGTCCTTATGGAGTCTATGGTTTCTCTCTGGAATTTACGCGGTTTGTAGGGGACATACTCTAGGATATCTTCGCGAGGCATTAGCTTTACCTCCATTTCTTGGGTGATAGGACTTTATATCTTATCTGTACACAGTTTAGATGTCTTAGGGGTCAGTGGTAGCATTCTTGAGGACTCTTGCCATTTCCCGAGATCTTCTATACTTCTCATCCAGACCTCAAAAACGCTATCTGGATCTATTAAGACATACACGTGGACTAGGATGTTTCGAAACCTAGCTTAGCTATCCTCCTGTAAGTGTCTACTCTCTCGGGAGGTATGAGTTCGGCTTCCCCAAGCACCGTGATTGTGCCAGCATATCTTTCCGGGGGATCTCCCCCTTAGCCGCAGCTATGTGCTGCGCTGTATCTAGGAGGCATCCAATAGACAGCTGTAAGTCACTCCACCGCCATAGAGTAGACCAAGGATCCATGAAATTTCTCTTTCCTCAACTTCAGCTCCTCTAAGGATGATAAATAATCCTTCAGCAGCTCTATTCTGGACTTGATGACTTCCATGTAACCTCCAATGGTCAGCCACCTCTCCGTGTAGTTCTGAACGATCTTCCTCAGATATTCCAAATCCTCCCGCTCACCGTAAACCCTAGCCATAAAGCGGGTAAGTTCCCCCGTCTCCCATATACAACAGTTCATCTTTGAAGGGAATGGCTATATCTGCATCACTTGAGGGCGGATTCCGCCCTTTAGCAAAGAACCGGGGAGTATTATCGCTATTATACCTCTTTCTTTAAGCTTGCATTCTATTAACTTAAGTTTCCTTCTGGCTGGATATAGGTTCCATTTTTACCCTAGATGCTATGGGAGCTGGATACCAACTATACCTGATCATACCTTTAGCCTTGTTTAAGAGGACAATTCCTTTCATTATGCACGGTAGGAGCGTGAACCCTTATGGAAGTGCGATATGAGGAACTGACTGGCCCATTGGAAGGCTCATGGACTCTGAAGGGTTGGCGTAATCAGTAAAAGAATGAACAAAAAGTTAGGTTTATTAAGATTGATATCTTATCTCTTGGAATTTATTAATAGCTATTCCACTAATTATCGCCATGCCTCCATCTATAATTTATTGATTTCGAGGAAAGTCGAGAAATTACATTAGATAAGAAATTCAAGCTAACATTTCCATCAAGAGCAATATCTAAGTTAAATTTGTTCATTTATACTAAGGTTCGGATCCACAGTACTTAATGCTCAAGTTCGAGTCTCTACAATATGCTAAGGGCTCTGTTAGGGGGAGCTCTTTACATCTTTCTTCACTGTACAGATCCAAAGGAAGCTCAAGCATCCCCTAGTTAGAACTTATTAACCAATCTTCTTAGATTATCCTTGATGAGAGAATACTTGATCACCAATGGCATCGAAGTGTTCCCCTATGCTGCCATGGTGAATCGCACTCTGGTAGTAGCTGATCTGCACTTGGGATACGAGGATGCACTGAGGGAGAGGGGAGTCGAACTCCCCTACGAGCAGTATCAGTGGATAAGAAGGGAGATCATAAGGTATATTGAGGAGAAGGATCCGGAAACTGTAGTTCTCAACGGAGATATAAAACATGAGTTCGGAGGAGCCCTCAGCCAGGAGTGGAGAGAAGTCTTAGATCTAATAAGGACATTAAGGAAGGAAAATGTGAGGATCGAGGTCGTCAGGGGAAACCACGATAATTACCTCATTCCCATCCTGCTCAAGGAAGGAATTAGGATAAGAGATCCTTACTTCATTTTAGGGAGAGTGATGTACTTTCATGGCCATAGAGATCTCCTATCAGTTCCCAAAGATGTAGAGTTCATTGTAATGGGTCATGAACATCCGGCAATTAGTCTAAGAGACGATATTGGTGGCTCGCATAAGTTCAAGGTCTTTCTGGAGGGAGAATATTTGGGGGCTAAAGTCCTTGTGCTTCCCTCTCTCTCACCTCTCGCCCCTGGTACAGATATTATTAAGGCTAGAAAGGAAGACCTGCTTTCCCCTCTCTTAAGGAGCGCAGATTTAGACAAGTTTATTGTTTATATCGCGGATGAGGAGATTGGAGTAGAGAAGCTGGGGCCGCTAGGCATAGTCAGGAGAGCTGCAAAGGTGCTTTAAATGGATAAGTGTGCAATTTTCGATATAGATAATACGATTTTTGATGCTAGGGAGAGGTATTGGGTAACCATAAGGAAGTTTGGTGTCCTTTCTCCTAAGGAACTTCCCTATGAGCTACAGAAAGAGTTTTGGAAGAGCTTCATGGATCCTTCTTTGTTCCTCTTGGATAAGCCAGTTTCGAGAGCAATAGAAATGGTATTAGATGCAAAGAGGAGAGGCTTGAGGATAATTCTAGTGACTGGAAGATATGAGTGGTTAAGGAGGGAGACTGCTTCGCAGTTAATGTCGGCAGGAGTTCCCTTCGATGAACTATTGATGAGACCCAGTGATAATTATCAAGAAGATAGAGAACTAAAGCCTTTTCTGGTGAAAGGTCTGAGATGTGAGGTGGTAGAATACCATGATGACAACCTAGATACCCTGCTTGAAGTAAGGAAGATATTCCCTAAAGCGATATTGTTCCTGCATAGACCCGATGGAACCTTTGACATAATCTCCTAACTATCTATTAGCCTAGCCTAATCGACCTAC
>JAVALV010000007.1:0-6357 GCA_032159055.1 Thermoproteota archaeon
TATATGTTCCTTCTCCCTCCCCTCTCCTGTTAACTGATTGTACCAGTACTTCTATTATGTCGCCTGGCTTTATTGAGGGTGTCCTTCCTTCAACCTTGTCGAACTTTGTCACATAAAGGGTTCCTCTGGCTTTTCTTCCTAGTCTCCCTTTCCAACCCCGGGAGGAGCTACTCTCTTTTGGATTCCTTCTGGGCATGTTATTCCCCAACGCTTTTGCTTCATATACACTTTCTAACTTAAAAATACTTTTCTACTTTTCTAAAGGATCAGTCTAGAACAACGAACCCCATCACATCCATAACATTGGTCAGGGTAGGGCCTGTGATTATAGTATCCCCTAACCATGAGAAGAATGTATGAGAATCGTTATTCTTCAAGAAAATCTCTGGCTTTAACTTCTCCTTGAGAGCCCTTTCTAGTGTGTGGCCATCACATAGAGCTCCGGCCGCATCTGACATTCCATCTATGCCATCAGTTCCTATTGATCCTAGAGCTACCCCCTCAAGTCCAGAGAGTTGCCTTACTGCTCCAAGTACAAGTTCTTGATTTCTTCCTCCAATACCTTGGCCTGTGACTGTTACCGTTGTTTCACCTCCTGAGATCACAGCGGCTGGAGGAGAGATTGGTATCGCATCCTTTGCTATGGACGATGCCAAACCTGCTAAGAATTTTCCAATGTGCTGAGCTTCTCCTTGAACTCTAGCTCCTAGAGACAGTGTGTTATAGCCCATTGAGGTTAGAGTCCTTTCAGCAGCCTGAATTGCTCTCTTATTATTTGCAACCACTACATTAATAACCCTATCAAATATCTTGTCACCTGGCTTGGGCGTTTCAGGAATTTTACCCCTTAAACCATCTTTTATTGCCCTGATAATGGACTTTGGCATCCTATCTGTTAGCGAATAATTTTCCAAAACATTCCAAGCATCTTCAAATGTTGTTTCATCTGGTGCTGTTGGTCCGGATGCTATAGAGTCTAGAGGATCACCTATTACATCAGATATTATTAGGGATATCACCGTGGCTGGATAAGCAGCTTCAGCTAATCTCCCTCCCTTTATCATAGATATGTGCTTCCTGACTGAATTTATTTCCCTAATATCAGCACCACTCAGAACTAAGAGCCTATTCATTTCTCTTAGATCCTCGAGAGTTATGCCCTTTATTGGATATTCCATGAGGGCAGATCCTCCTCCGGATATTAGAGTCAATACCAGGTCCCCTTCGCCAGCCTCTTCGGCAATCCTGAGGATCTCTTTCGCGCCTGTTATACTTCCCTTATCCGGCAGGGGATGCCCTGCCGGATTTAGTTTTATTTTAGATAATTTAGCTACCTTCTCTGTTTTAGCTGGGACATTGACGAATCCCTCCCTTACTTTGCCTCCCAACTTATCTTCGACAGCTTTGGCCATCATACTCCCAGCTTTTCCGGCACCAATTACGTATAAATAATTAAAAGATGTTACTTTAATAGAGGAAGTTCCAAAGAATATCTCCTCATCAGACAATTTACTCGATACAACTTTATACGAATCAACAGATGCTATAGCTTTATCAAAAGCCATTAGAAGAGATCTTCTTGCATCTTTGTCAGCCTTCGTAGCTCCGTTATCTATTAAATCCTCCGCATTTTTTATATAGATAAAGGTCATGGATACTCCCTCCTTCTCCTACCTACTTCCTCTCCCTCTGAATTAAATCTAATATATCCAAAAGATATACCGCTTACTTCTCCATTATATCTCGTCAGTACTTCAATTTCTCCGCTCTTGGGATCAAAAGAGGTTATGATTCCCACCCCAGCACATATCTTGCCTTTAAGGAGACCCACGTATAGCCCGAAATAATCCCTTAACGGAGCAATTTTCACATCTTTTTTCAGTAAGTTAGATAGAACTATGCATTTTTCCCTATTTACCGGAGCTTCCGTGAGTATAATAAGCATATCAGGTGATTCTTCTATCCAGAGGACTTTGGCTCCCAACAGACCCTCTAAAAATGGTGCGTATTCATTTTTCTCTCTCCCTGTATATATAAATGTATTTTTAAGGGAAAGCTCTCCCAATCTAAATTTTCTAATGTGGCCATCTTGTAAATATTTTTTAACTAAGGCCTTCCTAGCGCCTATCCTGTAAGACTGGCTCTTAATGTCATAAACGGGAGAGCTCACCCTTTTAACTTCAATTTCCTTTGGGATATTCTTAATTATATGATCTAAGTCGTGTTTTTCCCTTTCAATAGCTATTACTATATCAGGTTCGGTGAATTCTATCTTGAAATTCTTAAGTACTCTAGCAGATCCTCCATCTACAAATCCTGTTGTGTTTATAAGGATCGTATCTGTTTTGGACTCCTTAAGAGCGTCTAGAATACCCTTCATCATAGGTAGGAAATGACCTATAGGCGTTTTATCTCCTACAAAATACATGAAATCCGGTTCTAATAACTTTGTATGAATTACTGGAGAATCTAAATATTTTAAGGATATAACACCGGGTGGTCCTAGGTCTGATTGGCCTATATCCGAGTTTAGTATTGTTACTGAATCACCATTATCCGTTATCTTATTGGCTAAATAAAGTATAGATGAACTCTTTCCTGAATCAGTTCTTCCTAAAAACAGAACTTTCTTTCCCACTAGATAACTAGGTAAAGACATCCACCAATGGGGAATTGGATCTCTTAACCTAGTATAATGTCCATTTACATCTATCGTAGAGGCAGCTCTTGCTGTTATTAACAGATCCACCCCTTCTAGTAAAACGCTAGCTCCTTCAGTAATTCTTCCCCATACCTCAATTTCTCCAGTTACTATATTGAATGAAGCTGGAGATTTCAGTATAATGCCTTCTCCCTTTGAGAGGGTAATCCTACCCATCTATGGATTCGGCAAGCAGATCTTTTTAAGAATCACTAAGTTTACCATATTGGCAGATCTAAGCTGATTATTTATACTTATCCATCTATTAAGCTCTCCGAGGGAGTGATTTCTTATATGAATTTTTCTCTGCTCATTTTAGACGGGCGGATAGGATGGTTGATGACCTTATAAAAATAGGCTGCTGTGGTTTCCAGACATCCAAAAGTAAGTATTTTGAGAACTTTAGGTTAGTAGAAATTCAGAAGACCTTTTATAGACCACCTAAGCTTAGTACATTAGATAAATGGAGAAAAGAGGCACCTGAGAATTTCGAATTTACGGTAAAAGCCTGGATGGCCCTAACCCACGATCCTAGGAGTAGGATATGGGATAAGACTGGTTTGCCGCGAGAAGAGGGATACGGCTTACTAAAGCCCACGATGAAGAACTTTGATGTATGGGATGAATTTAAGGAAGTAGCTAAAAGATTAGATGCTAGGATAATAGTATTTCAGAGCCCCCCATCTTTTAAAGCTACAAAAGAGAACATAAGCAATGCTGATAACTTCTTCTCCTCTATAAGGGGAGAGTTTGAAATAGTATGGGAAGTTAGGGATGAAAGCTGGTTCTCTAGTGAAGAATTTCCTCTTATCTTAGAGAAAAACGAGATATCTCACGTTGTTGATCCGTTTTACGAGACTCCAATTTATGGTAAGATCAGGTATTACAGATTGCATGGAAGTAGAAAAGGCAAGAAAATAGTGTATTCATATAAATATACTCGGGAAGACCTCTTTAACCTGATTAATTTGATAAAAAAGTTTCTATTAGAGGAGAACTATGTTCTCTTCAATAATTCCTATTATAGCTTTGAAAATGCTCTGCAGCTAAAGGAAATGATTCAATCTAGGTAGTACCACCCTTCCATCTTACGCCAATCCCAAGTGATACCTTCTCCTATAGCCATGCCATATACTATAGTTCCCCTCCAAACGCTGAATTGGGGATCTGAAACCATTTTAGGTTGAGTTTCTAAACCTATCGATTTCATCATTAGCCTCAATTTGGTAGAAGAATCCGTTGCTATCCCTTCAAGGCCCTTAGGTACAGTCCAGTTAAAGGCCCCTCCAGACAGTATAATGTTTCTTGATATGGAAGACTGTAACTCTACAGGGGTCTTAGAGATAGATAGCTTAATCGCCTCTGCTAGACTGGTATTGCCAGGAACTATCTCCCCTCCGACTAACGTATCCTTTGGTGGTGTGAATCCTCTAGAATAATAGCTCTCAAATATTTCGTGGCTTGGATCAAAGAAGAATTCTCCTATCAGGAACCTCTGCCAAACCTTTTCTCCCATATCTATTTCAACGGTAGTACCAGGTATCCTGAATACTGATTGAAGGGCACTTGGATGCTCCTTAGCCCAATTAACAGCCTTTTCCAAGTCTATAGGGAGTAATCCTACGGACTCCTTAAATATCCTAACGAATTTCTCCTCTCTAGCAAGATCAGGATATCCTATATCCCTTAATATTTGAGCAGCAATTCTATCAGAGTCGCTTCCACCTCTATTTAGTGGTATTAGTGCGGCTTTTATAATATCCCTACTTATCGGCGTTATCTGAGTATTCCCATGACCTGCCTCAACAACCACGCATGTGATGGCCTTCTCAGATATTGCAACCGCAAGAGGCTGAGGTATTATAGTAATAGCTCTTACTAGGCTTTTCCCTTCTTCTTGATGTATTTCCCTATGTATTTCGAAGAGTCTCTCGTACATGTAAGTAGGCGCCTGAGCGGCTAGTGCGGCCACTACATAAAATCCATAAAAGGGAACTCCCGTTGTATCTGTTCCCCCAGGATAATACTTGAGAAGTCCGTATCTCACAAGCTCCTTTATGACCTTCCATCCTCTTTCATCATTCCTATCTACTATTCCATTCCTCATGGGATAATAAAGCCTAGAGAGATCAGCTCTCGACTCTAGATACTCTGAGACATCGTTTCCTACCACAACTTCCTTAGCCTCAACTCCTCTTATCTCAGCAGAAATCTTTGAGACTTTAGGGAAGTAGCCTCTGTTTTCAGTCATATCAGGCCCTGTTTTCATTAACCACCAAGGGCCAAACTTATAATAAGATGTGCCGAAATCGGAGCCAAAGACCGGTTTACTCGTGACCGACAATCTTTAGCACCTTCCTAAGCTTTATTAGATCTTCCGCCTTTATTATTTCAGCAGGATTTACTTTCCCTGTATAGTAATCTACCTTAACACCTTCAGCTATTAGAAGAGATGCCTTTATTATAGAACCATAGCTATAGCCACCTATCTTCATATCACTTCTTATCACCCTATGGCAGGGTATTATGAGAGGGAAAGGGTTCTTCGATGCATAAGTTCCAGCTGCCCTTGGGGAGGTTCCTAGAGCCCTAGCTAATTCTCCATAGGTCGTGACTTTACCTCTAGGAATGGACTTCATTAGTAGTAGAGCATTCCAAAACTTTTCTCTAGGATGGGAAGCTAATTTCACATCATATGAGTCAGAATCTAGTCCTAGGAAGAGTCTATTCACATAATGAGCTATGTCAGTAGCTATCGGTATGTGGTACTCTGAGATAAGTTCTATAGAGTTACCCCAAGTAGAATAGCAGGTGGCCCTTAAATCTGCTTCAGCGTCCCTTTTTGAAGATAATGGTATTGTATTGCAGTATAATTCTCTTCCGTTCAATCCTATGCCGATATATCTTCCATCTACCTCCTCGATGACGTATCTAATCACTTTACTGGCCACCTGCACTCACCATGCTAATGGATTAGGTGCGCTATTTAAAGGGGAATATAGCCTCCCTTACCCGTATGGAACTAGTTAGAATAGATGGAAGTTATGGGGAAGGTGGAGGATCTATTCTAAGATATGCTCTATCCCTCTCCGCGATAACGCTGAAACCTGTAGAGGTATTTAATATAAGAGCGAGAAGAGATAGGCCCGGGCTAAGACCACAACATTTGAATGCCGTGAGGGCCTTAGCTAAGCTAGTTGATGCCCATGTTGAAGGTGATCAGATAGGCTCTAGAAGAGTAATTTTCATCCCTCAACATAAGAGATCTGGGAGATTTGAAGTAAATATAGGTACTGCGGGAAGCATAAGTTTAATAGTACAAGCTCTTTTACCCGCCGGCATTAATTCAGATGGGGAAGTAAATTTCTTGATCAGAGGGGGAACAGATGTGCCTATGGCTCCTCCAATAGATTACATGAAGGAAGTGTTCCTAAGAAATATAGCTCTCATGGGAGCCAAGGTAGAAATGAGTATCTATAGGAGGGGCCATTATCCAAAGGGAGGAGGGTTAGTTGAGATAAAGGTAACTCCTTCCAGATTAGATCGTTTAGTCAAGATTAGACGAGATGAAATCCAAAAAATCAAGGGAAGAGCCCATGCTGTTAAGCTTCCTAAGCACGTGGTTAGTAGAATGGTCAGATCTGCATCCAAGGTTC
>JAVALV010000008.1:0-9640 GCA_032159055.1 Thermoproteota archaeon
GAGGTTCCGTTTTTTGCACTATGACGACTAAAGATTTTCCATTTTCTTGAAGTTGAGGAACGAACTCCCATAGAGCATCATTCCATAATACTAGCTTAGGAGTAGGGCTTCCCCCCAAAACCTCTATATCACTACTAGTAAAGTTAACCCATACATTAGCAGATATATCGTTCGGTAAGGCCATAGTTAGAGGAGTTAGATCTATATAATAGTAGCCACTCGTACTTTTCCTTAGATCTAAAGGCAGAGTATCTACCGTGACCTTGTAATCTACTATCATAGCACCGGTGGCAGCTTGGGTTTCGGTTTTATATGATACGCTAATGTGCTTGATCTTATTATCTTTTGTTGAGCAAGATGCTATCGCTGTTATCCCGGTGTAATTTACGAACGGAGTGATTCTGTATGTTACATTCACAAAGTTCCATCTTATTCCATATAAGAGGAGGAACTTATCACCATAGAAGAAATTCATCATGGTATAGACGGTTGCATTATTAAATTGACCGGCTGCTGCGGCTTTAGTAAAGAAACTTGCTCTTCTTGTTGGTTCTCCTGGTCTAGGAATCGCTATCATAGAGTAAACTCCCCTAGGACCAGCTTGAGTCGCATTTAGCGTTATGTTTCCGCTGTAATTTATCCAGTTGAGTATGGGCGCTCTTAACGTATTGGAGAAGTAAAGGGTCTCTGGCTCATGGATGAGGCGAAACACTTCCGCTTTCATCGTGGCGGATAGATCTTTGTGAATCTCTATGGTTACCTTAGGCATAGGCCTCGATGAGTGAGTTGGTAACACGCTAAGGCTCATGAGAATGATGGATGCTAGTAGTATCGCCCTAAGCTTTCTCATGTTTCACACCTTTCGACAAACTCTAACTACATTCTTTATTTAAATAGCCACCCCTTAACTTAGTTGGGTATGCTTAGCAGGAAGGGTATCCTACTCTCTGTGTTTTACTCTGGGAACGATAAAGTCGCTATATTGAAGTTCTATGATCCAGAGAATGGCCAAGTTTTTTTGGTAAAAGACAATACAGGTCATAAACCGTATCTCCTTACTGATGCCCCTCCGAATATTATAGAAAAAGCCCTATCTCCTAATATTGCCTCCCGGATCTATAGTATATCTTCGGTGAAGAAATACGATATTCTTCGAGACCAGCAAATTGAATTAACTAAAGTAGAAGCTAAAGATCCATTAGCAATCGGTGGATCATCTCACAATATGAGAGACGAGCTAGTTAGGAGAGGATATAGCGTCTGGGAGGCTAAGATAAAGTACTACGATTGTTACGTTTACGATAGAGGACTAATACCCGGATGTTCCTATGAAATAGATGAAGAGGGTAACCTGAAGGGGATCTCATTAAAAAGGGCTTTGCCTGACGAATTTAAAGACCTTGATCCTAAAGTGAAGGAAATTTTGGAGTCATTTATACCGTTATTCGACGAGCCTTCGCCATCAATGCGTAATGCAGCTTTTGATATCGAGGTCCTCTCATCACCAGATCGTATCCCAGATCCAACGAAGCCAGATAGGCCTGTTGCTGCTGTGGCCTTAGTAGATAGCGAGGGAAGGAAGGAGGTTCATGTGCTAGCTAGAGGAGGAGAGATACCAGATAGGCTAGGAAACGGAGCAAATATTGTTAAATACGAAAATGAAGGAAGGCTCATAAGGTCTGTCCTCGATATAATTTCCGAATATCCTCTCGTCTTCACTTATAACGGAGATAACTTCGATATGCCTTACTTGGCTAGAAGGGCTAGGGAACTGGGTGTAAGCGACAGACCCATAAGGCTGGAGAGGGATCGCGCCTTGCTAGATACAGGAATGCATATAGATCTATACAAGCTCTTTAGTAATAAATCAATCCAAGTTTATGTGTTTAGCAACAAATATTTAGGATATACGCTGGATGAAGTAGCTGAAGCCCTATTAGGTGAGAGGAAGATTCAGCTGGGAACTAGAGACTTCTACTCTGTTGGAGTGAGAGACTTGGCTGAATATTGCCTACAAGATGCAGAGCTTACCTTTAAATTGGGGAATATAGGATCTGGAGAGCTAATACACCTGCTATTCCTCCTATCAAGGATAAGCAAAATGTCCTTGGAGGAGGTATCTAGACAAGGTGTTTCTTCATGGATAAGAAACATGATATTCTTCGAATATAGAAGGAGAAACTGGCTGATTCCAGAGCAAGATGAAATAAAGGCCATTAGAGGAGAAAGAAC
The DNA here is from genome assembly GCA_032159055.1 of Thermoproteota archaeon. Lineage (GTDB taxonomy): Archaea > Korarchaeota > Korarchaeia > Korarchaeales > Korarchaeaceae > Korarchaeum. Next base: position 2,233 of record JAVALV010000008.1, read on the forward strand.
ATATTCACAGGCCATAATAAAAGGGAAGAAATACATGGGAGCCATAGTCCTCGAACCCTTGCCAGGAGTTCACTTCAATGTAGCCGTTATGGATTTTGCAAGCTTGTACCCTTCGATAATAGGCAGGTGGAAGGTCAGTTTCGAGACAATAAATTGCCCGCATATCGACTGTAAGAGTAATAAGCCAGTTAAGGAGCTACCTCATTGGATATGTAAGAAGGGATTAGGTATAATTCCCTATATAATCCAAGCTCTCAGGGATGTAAGGGTCAGGAGGTATAAAAGGAGAGCTAGGGAAGAAGAGAATGAGGAGCTAAGGAAGTGGTATGATACTGTTCAAAGAAGCCTTAAGGTATTTCTTAATGCTTCTTATGGCGTTTTTGGTTACGAAAATTTCCCCTTATATTCTCCACCGGCAGCTGAGATGATTACAGCCCTCGCAAGAAAAGCGATGATCCTCTCGATAGAAGAAGCTAAAAAAATGGGACTAGAAGTAATATATGGAGATACGGACAGCTTATTTATAAAAAATGCTACAGAGAAAAACATTGAATCCTTAGAAGCCGCGATAGAATCTAAACTCGGCATAGATCTGGAGCTAGATAAATGGTATCGTTATGTAGTTCTGTCTAAGCTAAAGAAAAATTACTTAGGGGTCACAAGAGAAGGAGTTATAGACGTAAAGGGTCTATTAGGTAAGAAAAGAAACGTGCCTAAATTCGTTAAGAAAGCATTTAACGAGGTTCTAGAAATTCTGAGGAGCGTCAAATCTCCAGAAGAGTTTGAGGAAGCTAAGAGAAGAGTGGCTGAAACTATAAGATCCTATGTTAAGAAGCTAGAATCGGACGAGTTTGATCTAGAAGATCTAGCCTTCAGAACAATGCTATCCAAAAGATTAGATAGCTACAAGAAAACAACTCCACAACATGTCAAAGTAGCTAGAATGATGGAGAGTATGGGTCATAGAATAGTACCTGGTCAGGTGATAAGGTACGTCAAAGTTAGGAGTAGAGAAGGGGTTATGCCCATTGAACTAGCCAATAAATCTCAAATAGATAAAGGAAAATACATAGAAATAATGAAGACAACGTTCGAGCAGATCCTTGATTCCTTAGATATGGATTTCGATAGTATAATTAAAGAAAGGAGATCAACTAGCTTGGAGGAATTCTTCTAGCTTCTCTTTCACTTTTCTACTTACTAGAGCTCCATCTATTTTTCCTCTAACTTCTCTCATAACCTCTCCCATTATCATACCAAAGGCCCTTTCGCCTCTTTCCATAATAATATCAGAGTTCTTCCTTATGACATCTTCTATTAAGGAATCTAATTTTTCCATCGATACGTGATGGTTTTTGACATAATCTTCAGCACTTGAGTATTCTCCCCTCGAGAGAGCCCTTAAAACTTCTGGCACAGCTTCCTTAGCCAATTTTCCTTCCCCTAAGAGCCTAGCAATCTCGTCAAAATGCTCTTCCTTGAGCCTCTCAACAGGCTCCCCTTCTCTCCTGAGAGATCTAACCATTGATAAGAGCATCGAGGCCAGAAATCTAGTTGGAACATTATACTTCGATATTTTTTCGAAGATGGGCACCTTGCCTCCATCAAATAATTTCCAAGCAAGATCCTCCGTAAGGTTATACTGATCGATCAGCCTCTTGACAACCTGTTCTGGGGCTGATGGAAGGGAGCCTATCCTCTTAATGATGGGCTCCGTCTTAACTGGTAAGATATCGGTTTCAGGGTACATTCTAGCTGATCCAGGCATGGGTCTCAGGAAGGATGTATTACCGTCAGGTAAAGCCTTCCTAGTCTCATTAGGGACTCCTTTAAGGGCATACACGAGCCTTTCCTCTATGGATTTAAAAGCTAGTTCAACAGATTCTCTCTTGCCCATAATGAGGATGAATGAATCTCCTTCCTCGCATGATAACTCCGACCTCACCTTACTGACATCATCCGCATCTATTCCATAATTAGGTAGCTCATCCCCGTGCAATATCCCCTTGACCCCTCCGAATACCTTAGCATAATCGGAAAGTTCCGTTCCGAATCTCCTTCCTGGCTGAACCTCTCTCCCTATTATGCCAGAGAACCCTATAACTCTCATTCCGTAAATTCTATCTCCTCTAACTAGTGCCCTTCTCACGAGATGAGACTTAGAACTAGCTAAAGCATTTGTCACATCTATTATAGGAGTCCTCAGGTGTTCCTCTTTAATTCCCCTAGATCTCAAAGCATCCCTAATTTTTATTAGATTTACCTGTCTTTGAACTTCTCTTCTCACTATCTCCGGTATAAGATCCAGATCTTGCACACCCTTTATCTCTTGCCTGGCACCATCCTTTATTGATACGTTTATATCCTGCCTTATCGTACCTAGCCCCCTTTGGACTCTGCCAGTAGCTCTGAGCATTCTCCCCAGCTTAAGAGCTGCTTCCTTAGCCTGATCTGGGTGCCAAATATCTGGTTTGGTTGCTAGCTCTACTAGGGGAATACCTAGCCTATCTAGCCTATATCTAGCTAGTTCAGGTTTACTTTCTACTATATAAGCGGATTCTTCCTCTAAACACAGAGTAGCCATCCTAACAAAACCCCATTTAGTTTCTATACCGCTTTCATTTCCTCCAATTGCTATGAGGGCAGTTCTCTGAAAACCAGTAGTATTGCTTCCATCCACCACTATTTTCCTCATGACATGAACCTCATCTATAGGTTTCATCTTCAGCATTAGAGCTATGGTTAAAGAAATCTCTAGAGCATCTTCATTTAACGGATATGGAGGAGCTTCATCCGCTTCAACCTCGCACGTGCTATCGTAATACACTCCGTAAAGAAAATCCCTCTTTCTTAACGATTCAAATCTAGCAGCAGGATCCACTGACCCTAACTCACTATAAGAGATACCGAGTTTTCTCCTAATCCAAGAATCGGGCTCATTCTCCCTCATAACGGATGGACATTTACAGAATAGTTTATGAGAATCAAGCCTTTGATGGATCTCAAGACCAACCTTAAGTTCAAGATCTCTATAATCAAAATCCATGGTGTCACCTCCAGCAAGGGGGAAATACGTCAAGTCCTAAATGTGCCCCGATCTCTCCAGCAAAGTTCGCCCTCATCATCCTTCTAATCTCCTCAAGGTCATCTGTGTGCCCTAATACATACATCAATTTTATCAGAGCCACTTCTGGTAGCATGTCCTCTCCAGATATTGCACCGGCCATCAGGAGCCTTCTTCCTGTTTCATATACGTTGAGGTTCACCCTACCGAATAGGCATTGGGAAGTAATTACTACAGGGATACCATCTCTTACTATTTCAGCTATCTCTGGAATTAAATACCTAGGAGTATGACCTAATCCAGTACCAGCCAAAACTAATCCCTTAAATCTCTCGGCGAGGGTTAGGAGATAGCCACTTGGAATTCCTGGCCATATTTGCACTAAGGCTACATTAGGATCTAATGCATCGTCGAGATCTACCTCACTAGGCCCTTCCCTTCTCCTCCTGAAGTTCCCTGTTAAGAGTTTTATATCATCATAAGTCACTCTTGCAATAGGTGGCTCATTTACAGGCTGAAAGGCATCTCTTCTAGACGTGTGCATCTTCCTAGCTCTCACTCCCCTTATGACATGGGCATATTCATCGCTTGGGCTACCGTGCATTACAATGACTGATTCGGCTATAGGGCTTTCTGCAGCGACCCTAGCTGCAGCTATCAAGTTTAGAACAGCGTCTGTAGAGGGCCTATCTATGGACCTTTGCGATCCTACAAGTACTACTGGTTTATCTAGGTTATGAAGCATGAATGCTAAAGCGGCTGCTGTGTAATGCATGGTATCAGTACCATGGGCTATAAGAACACCATCTGCACCTCCTCTCAACTGTTCGTAAACAGCCCTAGCTATGAGCTTCCAGTGACTTGGTGTGAGGTTCTCACTGAATTCTGAGAACAGAGTAATGTACTTCGTGTTAATGATATTAGCAAGCTCAGGTACAATATCAAGCAATTCTTCCGGTTTCTCATGGGTTATAACGGCTCCAGTAGAGTAATCAACCTTAGATGTTATCGTTCCTCCAGTGACTATCAGAGGAACAAAAGGCAAGTCCTTCCTGTACTTCAATTCAGGTACTTTCTTCTCCCTAGAAGGCTTCCCTTTACTGACTAGCTCTATTCTAGCTCCTTCTATGCCTATTCCTATGTTATACCCATTATCAAGCTTTATTATGATATGCTCATCGTCCAAGATCTCCGGTCTTGGTATTAGAATACCCTCATAGATCTCCTCATCCTTTAGGACACGTATTCTGTCATAATCCTCTATTCCCAAGCTAGAGAGTATGCTACCAACTCTTCCTCTATAGTGCAGGGTCATCTCACCTTCTGGCGCAAATAAAAAATAAAGTAAGTATGGTGGGTAAATAAAGATGGGTCATTGGATTACCGGTCTGAACTTATAAGAATAGGCTATAATACCTGATTCCCCGCTTACCTTAGTTTTCCTTATTACCATCTCCACTTCCATTCCTTCTTTTACTTCTGAAGGAGAAATATCAGCTAATTGGGCCATTACCCTACTTCCATCTTCTAATTCTATAATGGCCAGTACGTATGGCGTGTAATACTCATATCCCCTAGGTGCGTTCCATACAACAGTGTGATTTAGTATCTTTCCCTTCCTAGGAAGCTTGATCGTCTCGATGTTGGTGGAACCACAAACAGGACATACATCCTCCTTAGGTATCATTGTATAGCCGCAATCTCTACACTTACCACCTTCTAACCTATATCTAGCTGATATTTCCCTCCAGTGAGCGGGTACACTTTGCCAATATGCCCACATAGTACTCACACCTCCCTAATTAAGTGAATTACAGAATTGCTTCCTACTCCCCCAATGCTGAGGGTTAATCCGCTCTTGGCTCCCTTAACCTGCCATCCTTTCGCTCTCTCGGTGACTTGGAGATATGCCTCAGCCACCTGGTACACCCCAGTAGCTCCAACCGGATTGCCCCTGGCTTTCAGCCCTCCCTCTGGATTTATGGGGGTGGACCCATCTCTCCTAGCTTCGCCACTACTAAATAGATGGTATGCTTTTCCTCTCTCCGCTAATCCCAGCTCTTCCGCGGCTATATACCCCATAACGCTAGAATAATCGTGTATTATGTAGAAATCTGGCTTGAAATCTGTTCTCTCTAAGGCCCTCTTAAAGGCGGCTTTTATGGAGGGCATCTCTGTCAGGTCTTTTCTCCTATATACGGATATAGAATCAGTAGCTTGTCCAGAGGAGACTATCTCGGCATTTCCATTGCTACCCTCGGCATTCTTAGACAATACTATTGCTGCTGATCCATCTCCTAAAGGTGCTAAGTCAAGCATTGTCAAAGGTTCTGCTATAACTGGAGAGGAAGAGTAGCTTTCTGACTTCAATTTAAATCTGAGTTGAGCATGAGGAGTATCCACAGCGTTCTCATGCATGAGCAGGGGGAGATGAGAAAACTCTTCCTTAGATAAATTATACTTTCTCATATAAGCCCTCATAACCAAAGCATGCATGGCATCTAGCGTCCCTCCGTGGAAAGCTTCATATTCCGAATCTATCGATGTAGAGAGAGCTGAATTAGAATCTTCGAGGGCCGTATAATCTGTAACCTTTTCTACACCCACGACGAGCACTCTATCTGCCATCTTAGAAGATATTAAGCTACTAGCTAAGAGAACAGCAGCGCCTCCAGAAGCCCCAGCAGCTTCAACCTTAACTGCAGGAATACCTACCTTACCTAAATGAGTAGCCACGTAAGAGCCAAGATTTTCTTGCCCACTAACAACTCCTGATAAGGCATTTGCGACAACTATGTAATCTACATCCTTACCGCAATCTTCCAAAGCCTTTAGAGATGCTTCAACTGCGAGATGCCTCAAAGATTTATCCCAATGATTTCCGACATTAGTTAGACCAGCTCCAATTATGTATACCATAAATCATCACCCTAATAAGAGCTAAAATCATGAAGCATACGTATCATTCTTCTATAGCGGGCATAAGTTGTATAATCAACGTATTCTTTCCTATTAACGTAATCTATCGTTTTAGGAGCAAGATTCTGTAACTCTTCAATACCATCAGTGACCTCTATGTGAAATGCGTCACTACCAGCTCCTGAGCCAAATGATACAACTAGGATACGCTGCCCTGGCTTTGCCTGATCTAGAACGGCTGCTAAACCAACTAGCGCTGATCCACTGTACGTATTCCCTATGTAAGGAGTTATCAGACCGGGCTTTACCTTATCAGGGGTGAAACCAAGTCTGGTACCTACCCTTAGCGGGTACTTGCCATTCGGCTGATGGAATACAGCATAATCATAATCCTCGGGTTTCGTTCCCATGAAATTCATTAATTCTTTTGCTGCTGTCATTATATGCTTGAAATAAGCAGGCCCGCCTGTAAAGGCCCTTGTATGAGCCGGATAATGCTCATGCTGTCTTCTCCAGAAATCGGGCGTATCCGTTACATGGGAGAGCGAAGCTTCTATGACTGCTACTGAATCTGTTACTGGGCCCAATATATATGCAGCGCCTCCAGCTGCTGCAGTATACTCCAGAGCATCCCCAGGTGCTCCTTGGGCAGTATCAGCCCCTACTGCAAGCCCGTAATCTATCATATTAGATCCTATAAGCCCTATAACCGCCTGTACCGCTTCAGTACCTGCTTTACAGGCGAACTCGTAATCAGCCCCTGTGGTGAGTCTCTTCTCTCCTCCAGCCCCTAAAGCCTCAATAAGCATAGTAGCTGTGGTCTTAACTGCATAAGGCTTAGACTCTGTTCCTACATAGACTGCTCTCAGCTTAGAAGCATCTATACGGGCTCTCTTCAGGGCATTAATCGAAGCTTCATATGCTATGGTGAATGTATCTTCGTCTATGCCCGGTACGCTCTTTTCTTGAACCATTATGCCTGCTGCATATCTATTCCAATCCCTACCCCATCCTCTAGCAAGCTCTTCTGACCTTATCCTCCATTTAGGAACATAAACTCCCCATCCGACTATACCTACTTTCCTATCTGCTCTCATATAATCACCCTGCCAGAATTGATGGACATAGCTGATCTAAATCGGCGTTTATAGATTTTACCAACCCCTATCCCCTTAGTACATTAAAAATCATTATGTTACGGGAAGAAAATAAATAAAAAATATATTAACGCATGCTTATTGATCTTATATTAATATAACTCTCAGGGAAGCATCATTTCATTTACTATCGAAAAAATCAAAGTAAAAATAAGCCTATTAACGAACCTTAAGCACGGTACAGCTTTTGATAGGCCTTAAGAAGAGCTAATCCCATCACATCTATGGATATTATGGATCCTACGAGGATATAAAGGAATATCTCCAG
>JAVALV010000009.1:0-3738 GCA_032159055.1 Thermoproteota archaeon
AAGGAATCCAGCCTCTGGTCTCCTCTCTTACAGGGGACCTAGCTTGGCATCTTGGCTTAAGCATATGGGAGTTAATGTGCTAGTTTCCATATCACTTCCTGAAGATGTCATGAGGAGTCTGACCTCTTGGGGAATAAAAGCCGTCTTTGCGATGGGCAGAACTGTTAAGGAGGTATTGGATGCATATCTCTCTGGAACCTACAGGCCCCCTATGGAAAATAAAGGTGATAATAAGGGCCTGCTTCGTGGATAACCGATTATGTCTCTAATTCCACTTCACAGTATGGGATCGGCCTTCCTGCCAACTACTATTATGGGATCCCACACAGGAGCTAGAGGAGGAGCATAACCGACATCTGTAAATATGAGATCGCTGCTCTTGGGTTTATATGGAAGAAGAGCTGCAGCAACATTTATTCTAGCCAAAGCTCCTTCACCTATGGCTTGAACCCCTAATATTGTACCATCTTCATTTATCACGGCTTTTATCCAGATATCTCCCGGGTTTGGCATGTAATGAGCCTTGTTCTTTCCTTTTATCATTTCTCCCCTGATGTTGTATCCCATTTTTCTAGCTTCAGCCTCAGTTAAGCCAGTTCCTGCTACTTCCACTCCGAAGATCCTAGCTGTCCAAGTCTTGACGGCACCCGGAAACTCCACATCCTTTCCAGCTGCATTAGCTCCGGCTACTAATCCCATTTTATTGGCTACTTGAGCAAAGGGCATCCAGTCGGGCTTTCCAGTGACCCTGTTTATGACTTCAGCGTTATCTCCTGCAGCATAAATGGAATCCAAGCTTGTTTGCATTCTAGAATTAACCTTAACTCCACCAGTCTCTCCTATCTTAGCCCCGGCATCCTTCAGGAGGTCGACTGATGGCGCTATACCCGTGAAGACTAACACAAGATCTGCTTCTGTTGAAGTATCTCCCGATACTATCCTGAGACTGCTACCTGATCTCCTTATTTCCTCTACAGGCGTGCCAAAATGAAATTTCACCTCCTTTGCCAATAAATCCTTCAATATGAGACCCATATCTTCATCTAGGCTCCTTGGAAGGGGCCACTCGAAGTATTCAAAGACATGCACTTCTTTGCCAAGTCTAGCGATATTCTCAGCGAACTCTAAACCATTAAGCCCTGCTCCTATCACCGCAACTCTCTTAGCTTTAGTTAACCTCTTTTTGATCTCCTCTCCATCATCCAGGTGATGGGCAGTTAGAACACCGTCCTCATCGATCCCTGATATTGGAAGCATTTTCGACTTGGCGCCCGTAGCGACCACTAGGACGTCGTAGCTCAGCTCTTTAACCTCATCTCCCTTCCTGTATATTACCATCTTCTCTCTTGGATTGATGCGCTCAGCAACAGCTTGAAGCTCCAAATTAATCCTTCTCTTCTCAATGAAGAAATTCGGAGGATAGTACATTAGATCGTCCAGTGATTTAACAACACCTCCCACATAGTAAGGAATGCCGCATAGGGCGAAACTGACATATTTCGTTCGTTCTATCACTATTATCTCACTTTCAGGCTTATGCTTCCTTATTCTGCTAGCAGCGGCCATGCCGGCAGGTCCAGCACCTATGATAACGGCCCTCAATCTATCACCTCACCTAAGAGCAGGAGGAAATTTTAACATATGCGCATGGCATGAGCCGGTCGCAATACATTACACTAACTAAAGACGTACCAAAATCATATATGGGTCTTTACAACTAGACCTTTAAAGGACTTCTCATCTCATAAGCCAATTCAGATCCATGATCTCCGAGTTGAAGAGCCCATTCCACCATAATGGGTGTAGCATAGCTGGATTTCATTTACGATAAAATATTGATAAGATAGGAAAAGAAAAAGAAAATAATTCTTTGGCTCCTCACTTCAGTAATATTCCTAGAAGGAGACCAACTCCCAAAGCTGTTATTGTGGTCAATACCATAAGTAAGTTATTCGCCATGGCTGGTACTATATCTGGAACCTCACCTTTAGATCTCAGAGATCCCTTAGCAGCTCTATAACCGAATGGTAATGATATCAGGGAGATGAGGCACGTTAAGGGGAGTATGTCCATCAGGGAGAACAGAACTATTAGTGCATAGTTTATCGCGACAAATGATGCATATACCTTGGAAGCAGTTTCCCTTCCCAACATTATAACCGTATGCCTTCTCCCGGCCTCCTTATCAACTTCCGCATCAGGAAATTCGTTTATGAAGAGAAGCAGCCCTACCAAGATTGATACGATTACGAAGGAGGGCCAAGCCGATCCGGCGATGGTACCAGCTTCGACTGCATACATCCCCAGTACCATTAGCCCGAACCCTATGCCTGCAGATGGCTCTGATGTGAAGGGGACTTTCGATAGAAGGGGGGTATAGAGGATCACGAGTGATAAGCCAGCCAGTCCTATGAGGAATACCAGAGGTATCTCTATAAGGAAGTATACGGCAATTAGCAGAACTAAGACAGAGGATATAGATCCAACGAAGATTGCTGTACGTGGATCCGCTCTTCCTTCAACTAAAGCCATTATTCCTCCACTAAATGGGGTCTTGGGAGTCTTTGCATCGATACCGGATTTGTAATCAAAGTAATTGTTCAGAGAATTTACCGCTATGTGGGCGAGCAGCGCCCCAGCTAAAGCTATCAATGTATCGACCACTCGGAGGCTATAGCCATCGTATATGGCCGCAGCCATCCCAACAAATATCGTTATAGGAGTTAGAAGTAGGAAGTTTAACCTGACTATCTCAGATAGTTCCTTGAGACTCATGAATCCTCACCCTCGCCAACTACGTGGATTACTTGCTAGGAGGGAATTTAAGAGTATAGTTATGAAATATAAGAAAAAAGAATATATCCAAATCATGTGCCGACTATCTGGTGCTGTTACTTACTCTTGATCCTATTTCTCCAGCTCATACTGGCTTCTATTATCTCATCTAAAGTGACTTTTTCTTCCTTGACTATCTCGGGAGAGTAATCCGCTAAAGAATCGATGAGTTCTCCTTTGCTCATTTTGCTCTCATCCAATATTACTGTTGCCCTTCGAGTGAAGCCGTTGACGAAAACTCTGTATACTGCTAGGTTACTTGCCAAGTTGTACTGCAGCTTGGATCCCTCCTCCGAAGTTAAGGCAGGAAGTTTAAGCTCTAATCTTAGGAGCTCCTTTTTCTCCATATTTCTCTCTCCCTTTCTCTACTCCAACATCCTTTCCTTCCCTTCTCCTTCCTTTCTCTAACTACTCTCAAAGTAGTTCTTTAGCTCCAAGTAAGTCTTTCTGTAAAGCTCGCTTTCCCTTATTTTCTCAATGAATTCCTTGCTTCTGAAGTATTTGTCCTTTCTATAATCCCAGTCAGGATGTAGCTTCTTCCATTCATCCCAAGAGTAGCTAAACTGAGCTTGAACCTTATCCCTGTACAGCTCAGGTATCACGTTAAATGCGCAGAAGGGTACTATCCTTCCATCGGGCATGGAATAGTGAATAACACACCTCTCGACCCTCTCAACGTCGTAGTTGTACTCGTCTTGGAAATGCATCATTCCTATGAAGAGGGTTTTCCTGTGAAACTCTCCTAAGGCTTCATATGTACCTCTGGCGAAGGCGTTCTCCACAAGTCTGAGAACGCTTAAACTCTTAGGAGCATATTTGGGATCGTAGAAGCTCCTGAATTTAAGAAATATCTCGCTTCCGACTTTTAACTTGCTCAGCTTACCCAAACGCTTCCATTTCTTG
>JAVALV010000010.1:0-6375 GCA_032159055.1 Thermoproteota archaeon
TGGGTTATCTAATGTGCTCACCAGATATTTAGGGCAAATATCAAGTGAGATGTGGATCAGGGGGCTGATTTACAGTTCTCTGATACTCCTATCTTCATTGATATTCTCGCTGGATTCGAGGGAATTGGCTCAGAAGTTAGAATATATGCCGATTTTGGCTCTCTTATTTTTATCTGGGTCTGATTGGACTCTCCTCTCCCTTGCATTAGTACTTGACGGGCTCCTCTTTATATCACGGGGAAGGAGGTTAGTTGGCTCATTGCTCGTTGGACTAGCTTCAGCATTAAATCCGCTAAATCTAGCCCTCTCAACTGTCGTAATATCAAGGAGAAGGAAAAAAGACATCTTAGCCCTAATGCTAGGTCTCCTCATATTATCTCCTATTAGGGGATTCTTTAATTGGCCTAAGGACGTTATTGGAGGAATTCTCTGGCCATTAGTGGGATTGTATTCTGTTTTGATTGGAGCGCTAGCTGCTGGAGTTGTAGTTGTACTACTCTCTAGGAAAGGATACGAGGAATCCGTGTTAGCCATGGGTTTGTTCCTATTGGTAGCAGGTGGAAGACCATCTTGGGCCCTAATACCCCTCTCATTAATGTTGATAGCTGGTTCTTCCACAAGTACTTCCATTACGGAGGTGTTTGCCATAATTCCAGCTCTTACATGGACCGTTCCCGGTATGATATCCGGACCCCTGTTCAAATGCAATCCTTCGGGCCCCACCAGTCCATGCTCGGATCCGTTCATATCGATGACAATCTTCTCCATCTTACTGATCTACTGGGGAGCGAGGAGGCATGCTGAGAAGTCATTGTCTTAGGATCACTGGTATTCTACTAACTGGAGTTATGTTCCTAGCTATGTATGCAAAGGTAAGGGCATAGGCCTCAACACCCCTCTCCACAGCCCTCATCAGAGAATCTGAAAATTCCCTGTCAGTTTTCCAATTTGGAGTAAGGGATCTAGCATCAGGTCTCATAACCAAGAAAAGGATAGCTGCCCTGTAACCCTTATCCAACGCTCTAATTAGGCTGATCACGTGTTTCCTTCCCCTCTCTGTAGGGGCATCGGGGAAGTAGGCCCTTCCCTCCTCTACTAAGGTACATCCCTTGACCTCCAGTAGCACCCTGCTATTATCTCCCTCCAAGAGGAAATCTATCCTGCTATCACCAAAGTAAACCTCTCTCTTAATCTCGTGAAATCCTGACAGTTCTCGTATCAGATTACTCCTTAGGACTTCCTCCGCTAGATCGTTATGGAGGCCTGAGTTGACTATTACCCACACTGAACCGCTCCATACCAAGAGAACCTCGCAGTCCGTTTTTCTTATGCTACTCCTCCTTTCCATGAAAATTATGGGAACCCCTGGCTTAAGCAGCTCTGTTAGCCTTCCAGGATCTCTCAGATGGCACTTCCTTCTATTTCCCGAGGTCTTGATTACCACGAGGAACCTATTAGGCCTCTCTATGAATTTGCCGGCATTCAACTTATCGTATATGCGCATCCCGGGAACCATTGGTCAATCTTTTTTATCGATTACTCCCACAATTATCCTGTGATCACATGGGCTGGTTTAAGAAGAACTTAACGGATGATGTTACCCTAATTAGAATTCTTAATAGGAAATTGGATAAGTTCGAGAACTTCTGGCCCATCCCAAGGGGAACATCCTATAATTTCTATGTGGTTAAGGGAAGCGAAGGTGTAGCTGTAATAGATGGAGTTGATTTCAGATTCTCTGACGAATTTTTTGATGCTTTAAAGAGCGTAATAGATCCTGAGCAGATAAGGTATATAGTAACACAGCATACCGAACCAGATCATTCTGGTACGATATCCGATCTTATGAAGATCGCACCGGATGCTACATTATTAGGAACGAAGCAGGCCCTCTCCATAGGAGAATCACTAGCAGACTTTCCAATGGAAAGGTCAAGGGAGGTTAGAAATGGAGAGGAGATAAGTTTAGGTAATAGGACGCTCAAGTTTATTCTGGCGCCGATGGTTCATTGGCCAGATACCATGCTCACCTACTTGGAAGAGGAGTCCATACTCTTCACATGCGACCTGTTTGGGTCACACGGAGCTAGTAATAAGGTCTTCTATGAGGAAGACCCAAGCGGTTTCGAGCTGATTGATTATTATGCCTCCATCATGATGCCCTTCGATAGGATGGTCTCTAAGGCAGTGGCAAAGGTAAAAGAGATATCCCCTAAGATCATAGCCCCCTCCCATGGTGCCCTCCATAGGAATGTAGATGAGGTAATCTCCCTATATGAGAAATGGTCCTCTTGGAAACCCTCCAAAAAAGCTTTGGTTGTAGTTGGGAGCCAATATGAGAATACTGCTAAAATGGCTGAGGCTGCTGCCGATGGGTTAAGGGAGGCAGGTCTGGAGCCCATAGTAGTGGATAGCTCTAACACTTACTACGACGATCTTTTGGCTCACACGTTGGAGGCGAGCGCCATCCTAGTAGCAACTTCCACTCATAACGGAAAGCCTTTCTTCGGAATAACAATATACATGGATCTCCTAAAGGAATATAGGCCTAAGAATAAGGTAGCTGCTGTTCTAGGATCTTACAGCTGGGGAGGAGGGGGGACAAAGGCTGTTATGAGGGAATTTGAGAACCTGAAGATTCCCGTGATAGATGAGTTGCTGTTTAAGGGAAAGCCTAAACCAGAGGATCTCTCTATGGCTAGAGAGCTTGGAAAGAAGCTAGGAGCCGAAGCCTTAAAGCTGATAGGCAGTGATACTCCTTCATGAGTCCACTACAGGTTCTCAGAGACCTTTTATCTTCCTACCTACCTTACTTAGCTATGTAATTTGATTAACCTTCTCGATGGCGTAGTCTCCCTTTGTATATTCCATGTAGCTAGGTTACGGGTTACCTCTGGATACCTCTTGGAAAACTCTTTGTAGCTCTTTTAATACTACAAAGGGATGATTCTTCAGTCTACTTCTGGGTACCTTTGAGTCTAAAGCAAGCAAAGACTCTAAGAAAGCTAAACCTTTTGCTATCCCTCTAAACCTGCCAACAGGGCCAAATATCATGAAATCAGCGCCCTTAATCCTCAGGTAGGATAATGCCGCTGTGAGCATAGGATAGGCATCCACACCATATCTAGCTTTGCTAAGGAAAGCAAGGGCATTGGCTGGTGCGCATCCCACGATATACCCCTTATCCCTCAGGTAGGATAGGGAACTAGCTACAGATGGTAGAGAGGCTGGATCTAGTACTACGACGTCCACTAATCTCTGCTCCACATCAGATTCTTCAGCCTTAGGAATTAGCTTCTCTTTCAACAAGGAAAGCTTTCTCTCTGGATTTAAGCTATCTAGTGCATTTTTAGGGTCAAAAGCCACTAAAATAGCTCTTCTTATCCTAGATCTCCTTATAGCCCTAATCTCATCATCTGTGCTATCAGGATATATTGCATTGGCAATTGCTAGGTCCGAAATCCCCAACTTAGCTGTAACCTCGTAGGCATAGGCTCTGATCTCTGGCGTTAATCCATCCACCAATATGGGGATGTTGAATTGCGATGCAAATCTTAGATAAGGCTCAGCGGCTTTCTTACTTGGGATTATCACATCTATAGCGTAGGGGAAATTGAGATCATTGGCTGCCTTTATATCCATATTTATTAGCTTCTTCTCAGCGTTTTCATCAAATATACCTTTTTCTTGATCCTTTACTCTCCTATCACCTCTGTAAAATATGGAACCAATCATCAGAGGAGGATTCTCACCTAACTTTCCCCCCAGCTTAAGCATGACATCACCTTAGGATCTCATGCACCTTAGAGGGTCTCCTAGGTACGCTTATCACTACTCCCTTGACTAATCCTGACTCCCTAAGATCATCAAGCAGTGCTTTATAATCGATCTCCAGTACTTCCTCTATCTCCATCGCTCTGAGTACGTAGTCTTCGAGTTCGCTCAGTGTCGGCATGATCATCGCGTAGAGGGGAACATCCCCTATGAAATTGGATAGGGGGATCAGCTCCTCAACCCTCTGTATGGGCTGCGTGACCACGAAGTCTGCTCCTGCCTCTAACTTCCTCTTGATTCTGTCATTAGGTTTTAGAGATGATGCTACCCCAATCTCTAGATTTATTTCCCAGTCTTTTAGGAGGGAGATCGCTCTTAAAGGATCTAGGTCCGTAGGTTTTCCTATTATCGGAGGATCTCCTCCAACTAGGAGGACCCTGTTAATACCTACCTCTCTGATACCCATCATTTCGGATAGGAAAGATACTTCGTTCCTATCTGCCAACCTAAAGTTTGGTATTGCCTCCATCCCTATGACCTTAAGGAGAGTGGCCATTATCAGGGAGGAGGGCGCCGGTCTTCCAAAGGGGGAATCAGGTATTGATATGAAATCGGCCTTCCCCATGAGGCTTGCTACCCTCCTCAAGAACACCCCCTTCTTAGAGGGAGATACCTCGACACCTATCTCCATTCATCAGGTCACCTCCAGTACTGGAGGGGTAGCTCCTTTTCCTCCACATCAACCAATCCCTTGGGTGTGAGCTTAAGCTTTTCCTCCACTCCAGCCGCATCATAGGCTCCGAGATCTGACATAGGTCCTCCTATTGGGAGAGAAAGCAGGGCCCTAACTTTCCCTTTAGATATCAAGATATGCCCCCCTTCAGCCCTCTTCTCCAGCTCCTTCAAGTGTATCATATCATAAGCCATGGTTCCCGAGAAATCAAAGTTCAAGTCCCTCACGGATCCCCCGCCCATATGGCCTGTCTTACCATATCTCTCAATTACTGCAACATGAAGCACATCCTCCTTCGCTCTTATAACACCGTTCTCTATGGGAAGTCTTTCCTCCTCGGTTAAGAGAGAGTTAGTTAGCTCTATGGCACTGAACTTAGCCCTGCAACCTGATATCCTGATTATCGTATCACCCAAATGCGGTCTTGATAGCTTCATCACGCCTGTTTTCCTCTTAATCATTCTCCTCCCAAACAAGGGAGCTTCATGACCCACGAGCTTTCCACCTATGTAAACACTTGAGGCCTCAAACTTGCTAAGATACTTGAGCACTATCATATAAGTAATACCTAGGGCTATATCATCGAAATCTTTCAACTTGAATCTTTCTGCGGCATTCATCGCAACTATTTTTATGGCCTCTGTGGAATCCACTTCTTCCAGAGCTCTTTTCAGGAGGTAATTTACATGCTCCTTACTCAGTAGGTCCAATGCACCCTCAGCTGATATGGGCTCGTGATTCGATTCTACTCTGTATATGTAGAGGCACGACAGCTCTCTTACTAGGGAAGTAGGCCTATCTATAGCTTTTCTCCTCTTATTGGCCTCATAGATCTTATCTAAGACGGATTTCCTCCCCTATATAACCCCGCTGGTGCACAGGATCTTACCATAATTCACGACCATCCTGCCAGCGGGAATTCCATCCATGTAAATGTTTACATGTTCTCCTTTAAGTAGGAAATTCGCTTTCATATCAGCTCCGGAGTCTATGAGAGGTACACCCATCGTCCTGACGTCCGGTGCTTATCGTGCAAAATTAATAAACCCTTCCATAGAGTAGGAAACGAGGTGTAATCTTTGGGAAAGAAGCAGCCTTCAAAGAGGGAGGATAAGGATACGAAGGATGTAACGCTTATTGTTGCTGATGTGCTAAAACAGACCGATTTTGGTAGGGGAATAGTTAGGATAGATCCTGAGATAATGAAACAGCTCAATCTCACGAGCGGTGATTATGTGAGGATATATGGATCGAGGGTAACCCATGCAAGGGTAATGCCCTCAGTAAGCATGGACGTTGGCACTAGATACATAAGGATGGATAAGATAATCAAGGGTAATGCGGGTGTGAGGACCGGGGAGAAGGTAAGAGTAAGACCGATCGATGTTGGAGAGGCGAATAGAGTGATTTTAGCCCCTCAGGATCATATGATAAGGGTAGCCCCTGATTTTCACAGCTGGGTCAAGAGAAGATTGTTCGATTTCGTCGTGACGAAAGGGGATATAGTGCTAATTCCCATATTCCAGAGGTTCATTCCCCTTGTTGTTGTGAACGTCACTCCGGGATCTTTCGGTAAGGTTGGCCCCAGCACCATGATCGAGGTCAGGGAGAAGCCTGTAGAGCTCTCTAAGATCATACTGCCAACCGTAACTTACGAGGATATAGGAGGTCTGAAGGAGGAGATTAAGAGGATAATGTAGATGGTTGAGCTTCACCTCAAACATCCTGAACTATTCAGGCATTTGGGAATAGAACCTCCGAAGGGGGTTCTTCTATATGGGCCTCCGGGATGTGGTAAGACCCTGCTAGCGAAGGCAGTAGCCAACGAGAGCAACGCTCACTTCATAAGCATATCAGGACCCGAGATA
>JAVALV010000011.1:0-5055 GCA_032159055.1 Thermoproteota archaeon
TAAGAATTCTTTTTGATGGAACCTACTCCACATACGAGTTAATAATGGATATCTCAGGCATTATGCTTCTCATAGGTATAATAACTTTCTTCCCTACGAGAGATAGTGAAGGGAAAGCTCTACTGCTAGGCCTCCTTTATATAGGGATTACTGGATTCCTCCTCGAATCTACGAGGGTATATGCCCATCCAAATGCCGCCAGCCATTATTCCTTCGTAGGATCTTTACTATCAGGTATTGTTGGGCCATATATACTCCCATTTTATCCGTGGATATGGTGGAGTCACGCTTTAACTGCATTTGGAATGGTGGCTTACTTACCCTATAGCAACCTCCTTCATTCCTTAACAGCAGTAATTACTTCCTCTTTAGGAAGCGATCTCATTGAATTTCCCAAGGAGCCATTCCTTCTAGAGGAATTAGAGAATTTAGAGGAGATAAACCTGGGATTCAAAAATGCTCAAGAGCTGCCATGGTACGAGAAGTATGCCTTAGCGGCATGCGTGAAGTGCGGTCGCTGTACGGAAGTGTGTCCAGCTTATGCAATTGAGAGGCCTCTATCTCCCAAGGAAGTTGTATCAGGTCTTAAGCAAGCTGTTTTAGGGAAGGAATATGATTTGGGCGATGAGACGGTCTGGTCTTGTGTCTCATGTGGTGCTTGCTCGGCGGTATGCCCCAATTACATAAGTCCTTTCTCCTACCTGATGGAGAGACGGCGATTTCTAGTAGCCGAGGGAAGAATAGATAAGAAAATGAAGGAGCTCCTTAACGGACTAAGGAGGTATCATAATGCCCTTTCGGTTCCCCAGAGAGGTAGGTTAAGCTGGCTCGAGAGCGATGAGGATCCGGACTATTATATCTGGGTAGGTTGCCAATATTCCTTCGATCCTGTTGGTAGGAGGATAGTAGGCAGGCTTGTAGAATTACTGAGAGGAGCTGGAGTTAGAATAGCAACTTTCGGAGAGATGGAAACCTGCTGCGGTGAACCTGCTAGAAGATTAGGAGAGGAAGGTATGTTCCAAGAGTTTGCCCTATCGAATGGGGAGCTATTCAAGGAACTAGGAGTAAAGAAACTTCTTGTATTATGTCCCCATGGTTTGACGGTCTTCAAGCGTGAATACCCTAGGGTAGTGAAGGACTGGGATATTGAGGTGATATCCCACGTAGAGCTGCTTTCCAGATTAGTGAGGGAAGGGAAATTGAGGGTCGAGAATAAAGAGAA
The DNA here is from genome assembly GCA_032159055.1 of Thermoproteota archaeon. Lineage (GTDB taxonomy): Archaea > Korarchaeota > Korarchaeia > Korarchaeales > Korarchaeaceae > Korarchaeum. The sequence continues at coordinate 1,223 of JAVALV010000011.1, forward strand.
GGATGAGATCACCTTCCATGACCCATGCAATTTGGCTAGATTCAATGGGGTAGTAGAAGAACCTAGAGAGATATTGAGGCAGATAGATGGGTTTAGAGAGATGCCAAGGCATGGAAAGGACACATTCTGCTGCGGGGGAGGGGGAGCCAACTATTGGTATCAGACAGGAGAGAGCGCCATGGCCAAGGAGAGAATTATGGAAGCTATCAACTCTGGAGCAGAGGAGATCGTTGTAGCTTGTCCCTTCTGTTATGCCATGTTGAGCGATGCCATTAAGGGATTGAACTTGAAGAATTTCGAGGTCAAGGAAATAACTGAGGTTCTAGAGAGGGAGGGCGACGAATAGGCATTCTAATCTACTCTACTCTATTTTTAGTAAAATTACTCTAGAAAGAGGAAGAAAAATAAAAAGTAGTATAGTATATTATCTTAAGAAAAATCCATATTTAAGAGGATCGCTTGGATCTATTATGAATGTATTCTTTGCTATTATGTAAGCATTCCCACCAACTTCTGGAATAATAGCCTTATAGGGACCATATTCCATTTCCTTTACTATCTTACCGGTAAATTTCGTATTTATTATGCTCTCTATTACTATCTCCTCATCTATATCTATCTCTCCACGCTGATATAGGAGAGACAAGCGAGCGCTCACTCCCGTCCCAGTAGGGCATCTGTCTACCTCGCCTTCTGCAAAAATTGTCACATGCCTACTATGGGAGCCTCCATCTTGGGGAGGACAGGTGAATATCGTACCATAAAGAAAGCCCAAATCCTCTTCGAAGGGATGCTTTATACTTGTACTCTTCATAATAGCCCTTTTTATTCTCATTCCCACATCTATAAGATCTCTATAATGATCGGGAGTGCATTTTAATCCAACGTCCTCTGAATCGACGAAAGCATAGAAATCACCTCCATATGCCACATCATATTTAACCTCTCCAATTTTAGGCACTTCGATAATTCTATCTAATAGATAGACAAAAGAAGGGACATTATGGAAAAATATTTTTCTTATTTTTCCTTTCTCTATCTCTACAAACACTTTTACAAGGCCTGATGGGGTATCTATCTTGATATCAGTAACTGGTTCCTTCGCATCAACTATCCCCGTTACTACGGCCACCTTTCCTAATGCTATTACTGCATGCCCGCAGCCAGTACTATAACCTTCATTATGGAGATATATCACGCCGAAGTCAGCCTCTGGCGATACTGGTTCTGTTATTACAGCACCATACATATCTGCGTGCCCTCTCGGTTCCCACATGAGAGTTCTTCTTATATAGTCCAAATTTTCCATGAGATAGCGCCTTTTCTCCAATATGGTTTCGCCGGGTATCTTAGGAAGCCCGCTTGTTATTATCCTGAGAGGCTCGCCAGCAGTATGAGTCTCAAATGTGGTGAATTTTTGCCAGTTCTCAGGGGGTTTCCAACTTCTGAGCTTTTCCAGTTTATTAATCAATTAGATCACCGCCATCGCTACTAGGTTCTTAAAGATAAAATAGAGTGTTAGTCATTTTACATCATAGCAATAAATGAGGAAGGGGTTCTTTCGTAGATCATTTCTTCTCAATGGACCTCAATTTTGCTCTTAATTCTTTGGGCACATAGGGTTTCTCTTCGAGCAGACCTTGTGGCCTGTATATGAGAATTATAGCAGTAAGCAAGCCGAGCAGTACCTGATCAAGCCAAACTACATCGAAGGGGAGCATTCCTGCCAAAGCGTGTTTATAATAGATGATGAACTTATCTAATACAGTAAAGACAAGTGTACCTAATAAGGCTCCTTTATTGTTCCCTAAACCACCTAACAAAACCATTAGCCATGGAAGGAATGTCCAGTAGAATCTATGATAGGTGGGCGTTACAGTATCTCCATAGAGGGTCCAAAGCACACCAGCCATTCCACAGAAGGCTGAACCTATGACCATAGCGATCGCTCTATATTTAACCAGATTTTTTCCTAAAGCCATAGCAGCTACCTCATTCTCCCTGATAGCCTTCATTGTTCTACCAAGGGGAGACCTCCCTAAGAATTCAGCATATACGTAGGAAATTGCTGCGACGATTAATATTGCTGCTGTTGCAAGGTAGAACCTATATTCCCCTGACCAAGCAAATACATCTGGTACCTGCACACCAGTGATTCCTCCAATGAAGGGTTTATATGCTACAGCTATGACATTGATCATCTCTGCAAATGCTAAGAGAGTTATAGCCAGATAATCCTCCTTTAACCTTATAGCTGGAGCTAATTGAATCAATCCCAAGATGCCACCAAAGATTGCGCCTATTATTAACAAAATTACCATAAGAGCTATCGAGGTGAGAGGTTGGGACTGAAGGAGTGGATCGACCTTAGAGAGGACAGGTATGTTATCGAAGATGGGATCTAGGTTTGTGTGTATCCCTAACATAGCTAGGGCCAATCTAGTGGCAACAGCTCCTGTTATATAGGCTCCCCCAGCTATAGCGAACATTAAACCGAAGTTAGGTATACCAGCGAAACCCCTCTGTATATTAAGGCTTATGTTGATTATCAGATAAACACCAAAGAGAGCCAGGAGATCAACTGCAAACAATATTATATCACTCAATACGGACATATTATTCACCTCCCCTCCTCCTAATCCTTATGGTGGCTAACCCTTTCGGGATGAATATCAATGCAAGAGCCATTGCTCCGAGAGGCAATAATGGAGTATACGAGATTATCCAAGGACCAACCTCTGAAGCCAACCAAGAGGTAAGCACTACTTCGGCAAATCCCATGAGAAATCCTCCAAGAGGCGCTCCATAGATCTGCTCCAATCCACCGAGAATACTCACGCAGAACATTTCAGCTACTAGGAGCACGCCTATGTCAGGACTTGTCTCTATATACATTGGTAATAAAGCTCCGGCAATTCCCGCGATCCCTCCAGCTATGAACCATGAAAGCATTAGCATCAAGCTTACATTCACTCCTATTGTCTGGGCAAGTGCGGTGTTCTCCATGCATGCCTTCAAGGCAATACCAACTGTAGTCCGATTAAGTAGTAGATATAACCCGAGTACTGAGATTATCAGCATCCCTAAGGATGTAAACATTATCCCAGGGATGCCCATGATGGAGAAATCCTTTGGAGCTAAATACACAGCCCTAGCTGATGCTTTAAAGACCGTTTGCAAATAATCTGCGTATATGTTCAGTATACCATAGAATAGTATGTCGAAGGCAAGGGTACCTATCATCAATATAAATATCGAGGATTTCCTCCTTCTTAGAGGTTCTAAAATTGAATAGAAGAGCAGTAATGCTTCCAATCCTGTTAGAATAAATCCAGCTAGTATGCCCCAGTATGGATGGAAGCCTAGTAATGAGAGTGTAAAGGAGACATATACTCCTGTTGTAACGAAGGAAGCGTGAGCGAAGTTCGGAACCTTTGTAGTTCTATATAAGAGAGTAATGCCTATGCCCATAAGAGATAGAAGGGCAGACCATGTAAGCCCTCCTATAATGGTAGGGAGACCTATCCCCAGCATGTTACTCACCCACGCCGAGATATAATTTCATTATCTCATGCTTCTCTTTGAGCTCAGACGGGCTTCCTTCGAAGATTATTTGACCACTAACTAGCACATACGCTTTATCTGCTAGCTCTAAAGCTTTCTGGACATTTTGTTCCACGAGAATTATGCTAATACCTCTCTTATCCCTTATCTCCCTAATTTTGTTGGCTATCATTTTAACGTAAAGGGGCATTAGACCAGCCGTGGGTTCATCTAGCAGGAGTATCTTTGGGTTCCTTATGAGCCCTATGCTTATAGCCAGCATCTGCCTT
>JAVALV010000012.1:0-9488 GCA_032159055.1 Thermoproteota archaeon
ATCTACCTCCTCTAGCGTTGAAAGTTGCTTTTTGAGGGAATCTATCTTAGAGCCTAAATCATTCTCTTGCTTTTCTAGGGCCATCTTGTCCTCCTTAAGTCTCTCTAGTTCCTCCAGTAAGCTAGCCTCCTCCTTGAAGACATCACCAATGCCCCTCATCTCGCTTTCGATGGAATATATCTTGGTATCTAACTTACTAATTACGTTCTTTAGCTCCTCCCAAATGCCCTCCAAGGCCTCTATTCCCAGCAACTTACCTATGAGCTCCTTTCTTTTAGCTGGTGTCTGCTCTAATAGACCGGCTATTTCTCCCTGCTTCACATATATTGCCTGAAGGAAAGTCTCCCTTCCGATTCCCAGTAGGGACTCTACCTGCTTTGATACCTTACTCTGATCCCTTTGAATCAGTTTTCTCTTCCCATCTAATAGCTCGTAAAGGAGAGCGGATGATTCGTTCCCTTTCTTCCTTTCCCTCACGATTAAGTAAAGATGACCATCTAGCTCGAACTCCAGCTCAACTCTTAATCCGGATGATCCTGATCTTATTAAATTATCTTGATTTCTAATGCTTCTTGGATATAGAGCATATGAGATAGCTTCTAATATCGTCGTCTTACCGGCTCCGTTTTCTCCTATTATCGCATTTATACCATCGGAAAATGAGAGCTCTGTTCCTACATGAGAGCCGAAGTTACGAAGGAATATTCTCCTTATCCTCAAATCTATTCCTCCTCAGATAATCTGAGTATCTCATTAACGAATGCTTCTCCTCTTTTTCCCTCCTTATACCACAGATCAAAAATCCGTAAGGAAAGTTTCTTTTCATCTTCCTCCAATCTTATGGATTCTATGGCATTTCTAACTAGATCTTCCACACCTATTCCCGTAATGATCTCTTTCTCTTCAGCTTCAGAGGACTTCCTAAACTCACTAACATTTACATGGAGAGATCTCTCGAATAAAGCCCTCCTAATTTCGATTGTAGGTAGACCCGCCCTCAAATTACCAGTTACCTGTACCTTTCCCATGACAACGGGTTTTATCTCGTAACTAGATACTTCCTTCACTAGCTTCTCTATCAACATGTATAGATCTCTTGTACCCTCAATCTTCTCCGAAAATAGGATGAAGGGCCTAGTTTTCAGCTTAATTTCCTTTACATCAATACCATCTCTGTCGAGATCTATGGAGAGGATGTACTTTCCCTCTCTTATATATGTAGATACCTCTCTGGTCTCTATAACTTCTGTGGATCCAGAGTATGCAAATACCCTCATACCGCTCCTTCTCACAACCTTGTTATGGTAGTGTCCCATAGCTGTGTAGTTAAATGAGCTTTTAGCTATATCTGAAAAGTCTATTTCAGGGTATATTGCCTTGATCATACCTTTAACTCCCTGATGTATCATGAGAACAGAAAGGCAGTTACAGAGGCCTCTAGCTTTCCTATCGAGGCTTTCTATCGTATCAGCTATCCTCACACCTCTACTTGCATAAGGGATGCCTACTACAACAAGATCTCCGATCCTCTTTAATCCAGGGCTTAGCCTGATGAAGAGATTGCCGTATCCGATCTTACCGAAGAGCTTTTCTAGGTTAATGAGGGGAGAAGTAATCCTCTTCCTGATAGTATCCGCTCCTAACTCGTGGTTTCCCTCTATTATGGCAATGGGTATCCCCCTTTCCACTATCTTTAGAATCCCCTCAAAAGCCCTGACAAAGGCCCTTGGATGGGGCCTGTAACTATCAAACAGATCCCCTGTATGTACTATTAAGTCTGGCTCCTCCTTTAAAGCTAAATCTATTGCTTGATTAAATGCCTTATATAGATCTTCCTCCCTCTCAGCCGAATGGAATTGGGCTTTCCCAAGATGATTATCCGATATGTGCACGATTCTCATCCTAATCGCCTATAGTTTCATAATATTCATCCGGAGTAGCGTTAAGTCTATTTTTCAGTCCTTCTTTCCACATTTCATATGCCCTTAAACTTTCTCCCCCCCTCTTTCCTTCAAAGAGACGGACTTTTACCAGAGCAGGTATCTTAACCATGGGTCCCACGACGATAGCCTCACCGACATTGAGTGAGGGAAGATAGGAGATCATTTCTTCACTGAGGAATTCCGTTGCTCTCCTTATGTAAGCCTGATCATCTGGCTCCACAACACGTAAGATTATCTTATTTACCATCTGCGAGAGCACATCTGAGTTAAGGCGTTTAGGTCTTTGGCTAACTAAGCAGAGCCCAACCCCAAACTTTCTCCCCTCCTTTGCTATAGAACTTGCCGCTTGAGACGTATAGGTATACTCAACGGAGGGAATCAGTGTATGGGCCTCCTCTAATACAGCCAGCACGGGAGATGGAAACTCAAGATATCCCCTACCAGTTCTCTTGGCTTTCGCCCTATAGAGTATCGTGTAAAGGGTTTTCCCTACCACTACATCAGTGAGGTCCGAATCTAGCTGCCCCAAATCCACTATTAGCAGCTTTCCGTAGTTGAGATGATCTGCTAGCTCACCAGCGGCTGGTTTCAATACTCTACCATACTTAGTTCTAATGAAATCTACTTTAGCTAGAAGGCTTTCTATGCTCCCCTTATCGCCTGACGTGTATCTAAGGAGGTAAGGATCATCCTCATTATCCTTTTCCTTCATAAGAGAGAGCTTAACTATGGCCTGTATGCCGGCCAGCAAATCATCTCTATCTGCCCTCAGTTCGGCCTTATCTAAATATTCTCCTAGTCTCTCCTTAATGAGGAGCTCCTTAGCACTCCTAAATGCAGCTTTTAGGTAAATGAATTGCTTTGGAGCGCTATCATATGTTACCCTCATGAGGTTTCCCAGCTCCTCTACTGACAGGGTATTTGGATCGAGTATGGGATCTATGATCTCAACCTCACAGTGAGGACAGTCCAACGACATTCCAGCATATTCAGAGTGGACATCGAATAGGATAGCAACGCCCCCCATTCTAATGATCTCATCTAGGATGACAGCTACCGAATTAGATTTCCCACCTCCAGTAACTGCAAGTACAGCAAGATGTCTAGAGATAAGCTCATCGGGATCCAGATGAATAACTACATCTTCTCTAGTCAGAAGACTTCCTAGCTTTATTCCTTCCTTACCAGGAGGGGGTGCGAATATCCTTTGAAGCAATTCAGCTGGTGCTCTTCTCACTAGAGCGCCTGTAGGAGGAGGTGCACGAGGTAAGCCAGCCAGCTTTTGGCTTTCGAGTTTACCTATCATTCTTATAGTAGCCTTTAGCCAATCCGATGGCGACCCAACTACTTCAAGAATTGTATCATAGTAATTAGCCTGAAGAAGGTCGCTTCTAGCTAATTCAAGGGCTCCCCTCACCACGTTACTAATCATTCCTAGGAGATCAGATTCATCTCCTTCCACTACAACATAATCCCCTACTTTAGGAACAACTCCTTGGTAGGCGATCATGTCTGCTTGGACTGGAGTAGAGTTAGGAGCTATCCTCCCTAAAACATCATTCTCCAAGGATCTCCCTCCCACTTATCTCCATTACCTTTAGATTTCGCGCTAAATGAACCATAATCTCTCTTCCTATCTTTGTCATCTCATGAGCCACCCTTAGATGATAGGGGTAGCCCCTTACTGAGTATTTGGCAAGTGAACTGATCAGCTTAGCTACCATATCTACATTCATGCTTCCTAAGATCTCTACTCTAAGTGGATTGGCATTTCTCTCTAACCTCGCATAAGTGAAGGTTATTGGGTAGCTATCCTCTATACCGGAAAACTCTGGGAAGGTTAACATGGCTACCTTTGGTACTAAAAACCCCTCCTGATTGGAATATCTCCTCACTATTTCTACATCAGGTATTTTATCATCGAAATAAGAGCTGCTACTTGACCTCTTAGCTATAGCAACCACTAAGGATCTTCCCTCTTTGAATAACTTGTTCATACTCAGTAGCTTTTCGTATCTCTCTATGAAGGCCTTAGCTCTCATAATTTCATCCTTCTTTGGATTTCTTCCTAGCTCCTCTTCCAGAATAGATCTCACAATGGACTCTATTAGATCAGATACCTCAATCCTGTGGGTAATTGAAGATAAACCACCTACTAGATCATAACCTAACTGATCTCTGATCTCCTCTAGGATTCTTCTCATGCGATAAGGGACTCTCTGTCCATAAGGAGTAGATAAGCCTCTATCTATCGACGCTATGAATGAACCGTCCATTAATAGGATCTCAGGACCGAAATTTAGGGATTTGATTCCCATTTTAACCTCCATTGTTTCTCTACAGAAGGATATCCTCTCTCTAAGATAATAATCCTCAATAACCCCTATCTGGTACTTTCTAGCCCTTAATGCCTTCTCATCTTTCAAGAAGAGGGATGCTGATACTATGAAGAGCACCTGTCCGAGCGTGAGGTAGTCACTATTATTACTTCCATCTACCGCTGCTATCTTGGAGAACTCCGGTTCAGGCAATTCAGATATCCAATTCCTTCGCAGCATGGAGATAGAAGCTCTCTCCTTGACATTAATATCAGTTGATAGAAAGGAAACCACGTAACTTCTAGCCCTTACAATCGCTTCTTCGATGGATTCGTAAGGTAATTCAGGTATTGGGGACATTCACCTATAATAATAAGTGCTAGATTTTAACATATTCTTAGTGGTAATTGGGGGATACCTTGACGGACTTAGACATGTTCTTTAAACCGAAGTCTGTAGCTATAATAGGAGCTTCTAGAAATCCTAAGAGAGTAGGACATGTTATTCTAAAGAGAATGATAGAAATAGGATATCCTGGTAAGATATATCCTGTTAATCCAAAAGCTAATGAGATATTAGGGCTTAAATGCTATCCTAATATTAAAGATATACCAGACGAGGTAGGACTCGCTGTAATTGCATTAAGAGCAGATCTAGCACCTTCAGCATTGGAAGAATCGGCTGAAAAAGGCGCTAAGGCCGCAATAGTCATATCAGGAGGTTTTTCTGAGATAGGAAACTACGAGCTAGAAGATACGCTGTTATCCATAGCTAAGAATTATGGAATCAGAGTAATTGGACCTAATTGCCTAGGAATCTTCGATCCTAAGAACAAGATAGATACCCTATTCCTTCCTAAAGAAGTTATACCCAGACCTAGGGCAGGTGAGGTATCAATAATAACGCAAAGCGGCAGCCTAGGTAGCACCCTCTTAACTATGATAAGGAAGGAAGGCAGAGGATTGAGTAAATTCATAAGCTACGGTAATAGAGTCGATGTTGATGAGGGGGATCTCATAAGCTATCTAGCAGAGGACGATGATACGAAAGTTATCGCTGCTTACATAGAGGGCGTTGCAGATGGTCGGAAATTTATGGACGCCATAAGATATGCCTCCAGCAAGAAACCAGTGGTAGTTCTAAAAGGTGGGAGAACTTCTTCGGGAGATAGGGCCGTTAAGAGTCATACAGGATCTCTCGCTGGTAGGAGCGATATATTCAAGGCAGCTGTAAGCCAAAGCGGGGGCATAATAGTCGACACCTTAGACGAGTTTGTGGATGTACCGGTGGCTCTTTCAACACAGCCTCCGATGTATGGGGATAGGGTAGCCGTCTTAACTAATGGAGGGGGGTTTGGTATACTTGCGGTTGATGCTCTTGAGATGAGAGGGCTTAAAGTATCCCCTCCTTCACAGGATTTAGTGAGGAAGTTAAAGGAGATACTCCCTCCATATTATCCCGTAGGCAATCCCACTGATCTAACTGGAGATTCCACTCCAGAGCAGTTCTTGGATTCAGGGCTGCTGATTGCTGAGAGTGGTGAGTATGATGCATTATTCCTCATTCCCCTGCTGGGAGTTCCTGGTATGGTACCCGAGAAGACCGAGAGTATGCTCATACAGCTGGTTAAAAGCTCAGAAATACCAATAGTTGCTACGGCAGTCCCTACTACACCTGATGTGGAGGATGTCTTACATAGAATGGAGGAGAAGGGACTTCCCATATATCCAACACCAGAGAGAGCAGCGTCTTCCCTCTACGGTCTCAGGCAATATGGAAAAATGAGAAGCCGAAATTCGCAATAGAATATTTTTAAAAGAAGGTTTCCCAATTCGGAGGTGATAAGCTTGCCTGGTTTCTGGGATAGGCTCAAGACTAGTATCGAAGCCAAACTGAATAAACTCCTCGATAACTTCGAGGATCCGAGGGAGCAGTTAGACTACGCATACGACAAATTAGTGCAACAACTTCATGATGTTGAGATGGCCCTATCTAGGGCAATAACTGCTAGAAAGAAACTCGAGTTTGAGTTAGAACGAATGGATGAGAGGATAAATGATCTAGATGATAAGGCTAAGAGAGCTATGAAACTCGGTAGGGAAGATCTAGCTAGGAAGGCTCTGGAAAGAAAGCTGGTCTTAATGTCTCAAAGGAAGACCCTCGAAGAGAAGATAAAAGAAATGAAAGAGGACGAAGAAAAGCTTATGGAAGTAAGAGATAAGCTAAAGACCAAGATAGATCTGTTTAAGGCCAAGAAGGAGCAACTCAAGGCAGAGTATGAGGCCTCCAAGGCTCAAGTCGAAGTCCAAGAGATGGTCACAGGTCTCTCCGATGACTTCGCATCTGCGGCTGAGATAATAGATAGAGCGGAGAATAAGGTAAATGATATGAAGGCTAGAGCTGCTGCTTTAGATGAGCTTGTAGCTACCGGAGGAGCCTTGGATGTTTTAGAGCCTGAGGAGAAGGATGAAATAGAGAAGGAATTGGATAAAGTTGAACTGAACAGCCAACTAGAAGAGGAGATGAAAAAGCTTAAGGAAGAGGTAGGGAGCTGACTCTCCCTTGCTCTCCCTAAGGGATCTTTTATCCTATGGGGCTAGCATTATTCTGATATTTTTCGGGCTGATATTCCTCATAGCAAGTAGTATAGAGCCGACTAGAGTATTCCCTGGACTTACAATGTTAATTCTAGGGTTAGGTGTTATATACGCTAATATGAAGCTGAAAAAAGCCGAGCTATCTAAAGAGATGCTCGAATCTAAGGTGATAAGCCTAGCTAGAAGAAAGGGAGGGTATGTAACGGTAGCTGATGTGTCCGCTGATCTCAATATACCAGTAGATGTTGCAGAGGAAGTGTTGCATAGCCTTGAAAGGAAGGGACTGGCATTTCTCGATTTCAAAAGAATAGGAGACGAAGGAGTAGAAGTATATAGGATATTAGGCACCGAAAGTTAAGATACAGGAGTTCCGGGAGGGACCTTCTCCTCTGGTGAGAGAAGTACAGGTCTTCCATCGACGACCGCTGCAAGCAGCATCCCTTGCGATTCTATCCCCATGAACTTTCTTGGCTGAAGGTTTGCAACCACGACTATCTGCTTTCCAATTAGGTCCTCAGGATCATAGTATTCGGCCACGCCAGCTACCAGCTGCCTTCGCTCATTGCCTAAATTTACCACAAGCCTCACCAGCTTCCTGCTCCCTTCCACTTTTTTCGCTTCAATTATCTCCCCGACCCTTAAATCAAGCTTCTTAAAGTCGGAAAATGAGACATAGCCCATGGGTATCACCTAACCTATGATAAGTGTACTATTTTTAAATCAGTAAGATGTAAAGTACTCCTGTAAAGGACCGCTCAGACGGTCTAAATAAGAGGTGAAACGTGAAGATGGGAAAGATATCGATAGCCGCTTTAGGTGGTACTCGTGAAGTGGGCAAAAGCGCTATCTTGTTAGAAGCTGGAGAAACTAGGGTATTGTTGGATTACGGCATGAAGCTAATACCCAAAGAGCATCCCGAGTTTCCCCCCATACCTGAGAGGGTGGATGCAGTTCTGCTCACCCACGCGCATCTAGATCACTCCGGCTCCCTGCCTAGGTTAGTCAGCCATGGCAAGAAAGTCCCAGTCTACGGTATAGATATTACGAGGGAATATTCCGAACTACTGCTCTATGACGCCATAAAAGTAGCCAGGCTAAGGGAACATAACATAGGGTATGGACCGAAAGATGTTAGGAAGACCCTGAGCAGCTTCCGACCAGTGGAGTTCAATGTTCCCTTCAAAGTAGGCAATTTAGAAGTCACTGCTATAAATGCTGGCCACATACCCGGCTCTGCTATGTTCTACCTCAAATATGATGGTAGATCCGTGCTGTATACAGGGGACTTCAATACTATTCCATCTAGGCTCATGCCTCCAGCCAGTATAGAAGATATACCTCCCGTAGATATACTAATTACAGAATCAACTTACGCTATGAAGGAACATCCTCCTAGATCAAAGCAAGAAGCCCTGTTGAAGGAGATAGTACTGGAAACTCTGAAATCTGGTGGTACAGCTATAGTAGCTGGGTTTGCTATCGGAAGATTGCTCGAGGTAGCAATGGCACTCAGATCTAAGGGATTCAAAGGGAGGCTCTTCTTGGATGGAATGGCTAGAAAGAGTACAGAAATAACAGAATATTTCTCCAACAGGGTAAGAGATCCTGATAGCTTGAGATTAGCTATCAGGAGCATAACGTCCGTGAGAAACTGGCATATGAGGAAGAAGATAGCGAAGAAGTCGGATGTAATCCTAACCACATCAGGAATGCTGGAAGGAGGCCCTGTTCACTACTATCTGAAAGAAAAGAAGGAGGATGAAAACAGTACAGTGACCTTGACAGGATATCAAGTAGAAGGAACTGAAGGAAGGAAGCTATTAGAAGAGGGGAAAATGGAGATAGAGGGAGAGGAGACATGGATAATGATGAAGGTAAATCAACTTAATTTCTCGGCTCATGCGAGTAGATCCGGAATACTAGGTCTGATAAAGGAGCTAAAGCCTGAAAGTGTGGTAGTAGTTCATGGGGAAAACTCCAATATGTTTGCAAATGAGTTAGAGGATAAGATGAGCATTCCGGCCTTCTCTCCAGAAATAGGTGAAGAAGCGGTATTTTAAGTACCTAACTTAGGGACAATGACCTTTACCTTAACTTCCTTCACTCCATCAACTTTCTCTGCTGCCTTTTTCATTGCTAGAACTAGAAAGTTGAGGAATGGGCAAAAAGGAGTTTCTAAAGCGAAATCTATCTGAACTATCCCGTTTTTCTCCTCTATTTTTCTTATTAGTCCTAAATCTATGACACTTTTCCTTAATTCAGGATCTTTAACCTTCTTAAGAGCTTCCCAGACACTTCTCTCAATATCATTCATTCGAACTTTCCCTCAATATGAAATCTAGGGGGAACACCTGTAATACCTTTCTATCATCAGTTGGCATGACTTCAATAAGCTTTCCCATGAGACCGAGGCTCTTTATCTCGCTAGCTATCTTTTGGAATGTATAAGCATCCATAAGGAGCTTCCCTTTACTAAGTTTCCCTCCATACTTAGTATAGAGGTAGAGGAGAGCTTCCTCGGGTCCTTGGATCTCCCCATAGACGAGCGTACCTTCATCAGTGGGAACCTCATATTCGCGTGCGACTTTACTTGCTCTCCTTGACCACCTCATTCTAACCTGATATTCCTT
>JAVALV010000013.1:0-6041 GCA_032159055.1 Thermoproteota archaeon
AAGGTTCCCAAAACCGTATTCTCTAACGACTCCTTCGAGGTCTAGGGATATCGGGCATGGACTCGAACAAACAGGGGTTCTCTTTACGGAAAACGCAACATATTTCCACTCATCTTCTTCTCCCAGAAAATCAGATAACGAGGACAGTTTCTCCTTGGAGGATAGGATGGATCTTATAAAGGTGATGGTAAGATCGGCTATTATATCTAAGGCTTTATCCGTTCTAAAGCCATGCTTTTTAGCTAGATCCCTTACTAGTTCGGATATTTTGCTTTCTATCTCCTCCTCCAATTGGATGCACCCAAGATCGGATGATGCGGCCGCCGGGATTTGAACCCGGGTCTCCGGCTTGGAGGGCCAGCATCCTATCCAGGCTAGACTACGGCCGCTGATCCTTAGTGAGAGTTACGAATCTAAAAACCTTTTGCAGTGATATATCATATATATCTTTCTTTATGGAATTACCTTTTAGCATTAGGTCAGTAGAAAATAGGCCGCTACTTGAAATGTACCTTAAAATTAAATAAGATAGCAGCGCAATGCCCTACGGGTTATGGAGATATAAGATTACCGCAACATTTATAAATCCAAAATCAGGAGTACTATTCGGCAATTTACTAAGTTGGGTGGTGGGTTACCTGTCTAAATCTGAGGAGAAACGTAAAGATATTAAAAGGACTTCTGAGGTTGAGGAGGAATTTCGTTGCCCTCGGTGTGGAAGCACGAATATAGTAGAGGATCCGGAAACTGGCTATCTGGTATGCCAAGATTGTGGGTTAATTATAGATTCCAGCATACTCAATTTCTCTAAGGATTGGAGGGCATTTGATTCGGATGAATATATGGAAAGAGCCCATGCAGGCGCTCCAGTTACTCCATTAAGGCCTAGCTTTGGTCTAGATACGGAGATAACTCTAACTCGTGGATTAAGTAAGAAATCAGTAAATCAGCTAAAAAGGACACAGAAGCATGTGGCTGATTCTAAGGAAAAAACAGTAGAACCTGCTTTAAGGAAGATAAGGGATGCAGCCGAGTCCTTAAATATACCGCAGGAAACCATAGAAGATGCTGCTACTTTATATAGGATGGCAGCTCGTGCAGGGCTAGTTAAGGGAAGGAGCATGGATGCTATGGTGGCAGCAGTCATATATGCAGCATGCAGGAGAACCGATGTTCCAAGGACCTTAGAAGAAGTATCTAGGTACTTCTCATTGGAGGAAAAAGAGGTCGGAAGAAGCTTTAGATTTCTCTTTAGGAAACTTGGTATACAAATACCTCCACCTAAACCAGAGAACTTCGTCTATCTCATATGCTCCAAATTGAACTTGCCTGAAGAAATTGCTACTCAAGCTATTAGGATAATAAAAATAGCTAAGCGCAACGGAGCTACTATGGGAAGGGAACCCGTTGGAGTTGCTGCAGCAGCTGTTTATATGGCTTGCCAAGAGCTAGGAATACATAGAACGCAGAGAGAGCTGGCTCAGGCTGCTAATGTCACTGAAGTGACCGTACGAAATAGATATAAGGAACTAATACAAAAAGCTAGAAAGGAATGGCTTGAAGAAATACAAGAAGAGAGGTTATCAGAGATAAAAAGGAGGATCTCTGAGAAAATCAAAGCATCCTCCCAAGCACGAGAATGAGAACATATTTATGTGCGGTATCTAAGTAAATCGCTCTTGGTGATGCTGATGTACCAATGCCTGAGATGCGGATATGTATTCACTAAGGAGGAGATGGAAGAATATTTTAAAGACTTCAAATGTCCTCGTTGTGGTTATAGGATATTAAGAAAGGTTAGAAAGGAAGAACCCAAGGTAGTTAAGGCGATTTAAATTGACAGATAGCGCTAATAAATGGCTTGGTAAGGAGTTAATAGTTCTGGCTGCTCTCTTCATAGTTTTTCTGTTATTTTTCAAAGTAGCACTTCCACTTCTCACAGGAGTAGAATCACCGTTCACCGTGGTCACTTCAGGTTCCATGAGGCCCACATTAGAGGTAGGGGATCTGCTCATAGTGATAAAAGAAGATCCTTACCGGCTTAAGGTAGGAGATATTATAGTATTTAGAGTTCCTTGGTCGAGTTCTCTTATAGTTCACAGAATTGTGAGGATAGCCATGAGCCCTAACGGTCCTATATTCTTCACAAAAGGTGATAATAACCTAATTATGGATCCTGGTTATAGGACAATGGATGATATATATGGAAAGGCGATATTCAGGATTCCTTACGTAGGAGGAATCCTTGAAATTTTACAGAGCCTCCCAGCAAAACTGGCTATAGTAGGAATAATAGTAGGAATATTGCTATACGAATATTCTCAGAGGATGAATGTAGAGGATCTAGGAGAGGATGGTAACGAGGATCAGATGAAGCCGTAGTTTAGCACCAGATAGGGATGAAAAGGTAAACATAAGGATTTCTGCTATGCGTTAATTTATTTGACTTATCAATTCAGCGTTAATATTATACCAGAGTCCCTTTTAGATAATAGATCAACCCGATAACAATGAGTTGGGAAAAATATGTCATTCGACGATGACAATAGCGGAGTGATAGAAGAGAAAGTTTCTAGAGAAAGTGATATAGAAAGAATGCTGAGCGAGCTAAGGGAGCCTGAGATCACCATACAGAACGTAGTATCCTCTGCTGACATTAGGCAGAGGCTAGATCTTCATGAAATAGCTAGGAAAATTAAGAAATCCAGGTACGATCCAGAGAAGTTTCCAGGACTTGTCCTTAAGTTAGATGAACCTAAGGCAGCCCTACTATTATTCAGTAGTGGTAAATTTGTTTGCACTGGCACAAAATCCGTCGAGGAATCAGCTAGGGCTATCAATGCAGCAATAGAGGTGCTAAAAAAACACGGTATAGAAGTGAAGAGAAGACCTCTCATAAAGGCAGAGAACATAGTTGCTTCTGCCAGATTATTTATTAAAGTAGATATAGAGAAGCTAGCTCTAGAGCTACCTAACACACTCTACGAGCCTGAACAGTTTCCTGGTCTAATATTTAGAATGAAAGATCCCGATGTTGTTTTCCTTATATTTGCATCGGGTAGTTTGGTATGTACTGGAGCCAAGAAGGAATCAGATGTAAAGAGAGCGGTATATAAACTTAGGAGGATATTAGCTGAAGGTGGTTACTTAGTATTTGACTGAATTAAATATCTGGAAGGTGCTCCTTGGACTACTTTATATTCTTATCCTTTTAACTTTAGTTAACTGGGGTGATCTCATGGTGAAGACTACAGTCTCTGTTATAAAAGCAGATGTAGGAGGTCTTGCAGGCCATCATATAGTTCATCCTAGGCTTAAGAAGATAGCTACAGAAGAATTATCCAAAGCTAAGGATAGCAGGCTTATAGAAGACTTCTATGTGACCTCGGTCGGCGACGACCTTCAATTGATTATGACCCATAGGAGAGGAACGGAAAACTCGGAGATACATGAACTAGCTTGGAACACCTTTAAAAAAGCTACTGAGATAGCTAAAGAATTAGGCTTGTATGGCGCTGGCCAAGACCTCTTAAAAGATGCATTCTCAGGTAACCTCAGAGGAATGGGTCCAGGGGTAGCGGAAATAGAATTTGAAGAGAGGCCTTCTGATCCCATTGTAATATTCATGGCTGATAAGACAGAACCCGGGGCATTCAATTTCCCTATGTTTAAGACATTTGCTGATCCATTTAACACAGCGGGTTTAGTTATAGATCCCAGATTACATGACGGCTTCATCTTCGAGATAATGGATGTCATAGAGAGTAAAATAGTTGAAATGTCCTCTCCAGAGGAGATGTATGACATCCTCTCCTTAATAGGAACTCCTAGTAGGTACATAGTGAGGAGAATCTTCAGGAAATCGGATAGAGAGATAGCAGCATGCGTAAGTACCACTAGACTCAACCTAATTGCTGGTAAATATGTAGGGAAGGACGATCCCGTAGCTATAGTGAGGGCTCAAAGTGGCTTTCCCGCCTTAGGCGAGATATTGGAGCCATACTCATTTCCCTTCCTAGTTGCTGGTTGGATGAGAGGATCTCACCATGGCCCTCTAATGCCTGTCTCTGAGGCAGATGCAAGACCTACTAGATTCGATGGGCCGCCTAGGATAGTTGCTTTAGGTTTTCAGGTTCAGAACTCTAAGCTCATAGGTCCAAGTGATCTGTTCTCTGACGTAGCGTTCGATGAGGTTAGGAGGATGGCTAATCTCATAACAGACTACGTGAGAAGGCATGGCCCCTTCATGCCTCATAGACTAGGACCTGAGGAAATGGAATACACTACCCTTCCAAAGGTTCTAGAGAAGCTAAAGGATAGATTTAAGTCCGAGTGATTTCAACAAGAGGTTCTATTAGCTCCCTAATTTTTTTGTACGGATCTGGGCTCTTAGCTACAGCTGATGCTACCAGTACACCATAACTTCCCAGCTTTATTGCTGCTTTTACATCCTCTCCACTAGTTATCCCAGCACCACAAACGAGATCTACATCTGGATTTACATCAACGATGGCCTTTAGAGAGTTCACTATTACCTCTGGTTTGGCCTTTGATACAGGAATTCCTGTACCTATAAGCTCAGGAGGCTCTATAGCAACAGCATTCGGCTTTAAAGCAGCTATTGCAGCAGCCTCTTCTGGAGTTGGAACACATACGATCGAGGAGAGGTTTAGATCCCTCAATATCTTAATAACCTCACTTATATGGTGTAAATTCACCTGCCTTTCAGAATGGTTCACCATAGATCCAGCCCCTCCTGCTATCTTCACAAAGGCTGGTGGTATGTGTCCTGTATGGGCTCCTGCGCTAATTGGATCTACATGCTGAGCATAAACAGGTATTTCAACACTAGAAGCCACAGCTCTAAGATCTGTTACATTAGGTGCTATCCCAATAAGAATGCCAGTTTCCTTCCATACACTCTCAGCAGCTTTAGCTATCCTTATAGCATTATCTCCCGAAGATTCTAAATAAGCCTTGAGGTTAATTAAGAGCCTCGGAATCCCTGCCATAGGGATACACCCCTTAAATTTTAATCAATTTTTCGGTTGTACTACTGAGAAAATGAAGATAGATTACAGGTGTCCCGCTTGCATACTTAAAGTAGCTGTAAGAGAGGCTCAAATACTAGAGCCAAGTGTGAGACTACCCTTTATTAGGGAGGTAGTAAGGATTCTTGACAATGAGCTTGATAAAGCTCCTACACCAACTCACATTGCCTATCATAGGGAATTGCTGCTCCAGAAATTTTCAGGGAAGAAAGATCCATATAAAAATACTAAGCATCAGCTGATGGTGACCATAAATAAGAAGATCGTCCCTCTAATTAATGAAGAGCTATTTAACCTTCCAGAAGGCTATCATAAATTTAGATGGTTGGTGCTTAATTCATCAGCCATTAATGGTTACGAGGTTCCTCTCTATGGTGGAATGGATCTGATAAATCAGTTTATGAGAGTAATAAGGAAGGATTTACAGATAGATCATTCCGAAGAAGCTTTTGACCTGATCTCTAAGATGAGCTCTAATGACATAATTTCTCTGATTTTAGACAATGCTCACGAAGCTCCTGTGGATCTATTGCTTGCAAACTACCTCACGAATATCGGCAGAACAGTATATATCTTCGCTAGAAAGAATCCAGCAGCTGACGATATAACGTATGAAGAGCTGAAAAGTATCTATAATAGTCCTTACATCTTCGCTCTTGAATCCCCCCTCGGCGTAATGGATGAGAAGGAGAGCGAGGTAAACATGAACATACTTAAGTCATCAAGGTTAATCATTGCAAAGGGCATGGCCAATTATGAGACATTAACAGAAGTGGATCTAGGCGTACCAATATTTCACCTAATGACCCTTAAATGCGAAGCCGTAGCTGAGAGCATTGGGGGAAGTCTAGGTAGTCCAGTAGCCTTGCTGAGGAGGTGATCCTATGGGCGAGTTTACACTGGAGGAAGGAGTATATCTAGTTAGGTTAGCTAGGAGATCAATCGAGGCTTATATGATGAAGGGCAGATTCCTCGAAGTTAAAGTACCAT
>JAVALV010000014.1:0-5536 GCA_032159055.1 Thermoproteota archaeon
AGCAATTCTCCTAGCCTCGTTAATGACTTTAAGCTTCATTTCATCCACATCGACGGAACCTTCCACACTCCTGAGCGTCCTATCTATAGCCCAGAATAGATTGTAAGCTGTTGGTCTGGTGGATCTCAATTTATCCGCTGCAGCTTTTAGCCCCTTCAAGAAATCATTGCTATTACCCTTGAATTTCGCTGCATAGAGGGCCATACCAAAGGCCGCGGCAGCTCCTATTGCGGGAGCTCCCCTAACAGCCATGCTCCTTATCGCATCTGCCACGCAATCCACATTTTCGCACTCTAGGAAGGAAAGCTTCTCTGGAAGCTTCCTCTGATCCACTAGGATTACCTTACTTCCATCAAAATCAACAGTCCTCGGAAGATCTATCAAGCATCAACCCCTCGATTAGTCCATTGAATGGAAATAATGGTATCGGAGATATGTTGGCTCTCCTCAGGATCTCTCTAGGGAGATCCACTATACACTCAGCCTTGGAAATTATCAAGGAATCGCTGCTGGCCACTACCTCATGCCTTAATAGATCAGAATCTACGTGCTTAGATGTAACTACCCTTACATCACGTAGGATGTTCCTTATACGAAGGGCCATCCTCCCGCTTTTGGATATCGGAGCATCCAGATAAATAGTCACTGATTTGGGCCTTATTTCATCTAATAAATCTCCTATCATCCTGATAACTTCTTCAAATTTATCTGATGGTTTATACGATGAGTAAGCAAGGCTTAGATCCCTAACCAATCCATCTGAGCATACATATATGGGATTTCCTTGAAGGGCGCTTTCTACCGTTATCAAGACGTTGAAACCATCTATGCCCAGATCTCTACCAGAAGCACATGTAAGAGGAGCTACCTTAAGAGAATTTCTGAGAGACTCACTAGGTGGCCTTATCAGTTTGGATAAAGCTATTTTCTCTCTTTTGTTCAGAGATAGCCTCTTCGTTGTTATCTCTATGGCATTTGGGAAACCCAAGGTAAAGAGGAGATAGGCCAGGGAAGATGCTCTCTCTACGAGTTCCCTTCTAATCGTTTAAGGATCACCTCTACGAGGTAATCTGACTTTTCCTTCGGTATGGATCCCCTACCAAGCCTTGAATTCCCTCCACCACCACCTCCAAGGGATCTTGTCACTTCCCTAATGAGGTTACCTGCATGAATCCTTGAATCCAAGCCTCCCGTCGCTAGGAGAGCCACCATTTCTCTAGTACCTTCGGACTTCCTTAGTATTATAACCCTCTCTTCATTGTCAGCTAACTTATCGGCTAGCTTTATGCCCTCGTCCAAGCTCAAATCGACTAGTTTTACCTCGGAAACTTTGTAGTTCCCGATGAGTTTAGACATGGATAGCGCTTGCTTTATCCTGGTTTCCTCGATATCTCTCTTATGTTTCCTGACCTCCCTTCTTAAATCTATAAGCTCTCTTATAACCGAGCTAAATGCCTTGCTTACCTCTTCCTCCCCCACTCCCAGCTCATTAGCAACTTCCTTTAAGTTAGAATAAGCGTTGATCATCTTCTTAATAGCCGGTACACCAGCTGAGAACTCGAGCCTGACCACACCGTCCTGTATCCTCCTAGCTCTCCATATCTTTATCATTCCCACATCTCCCGTCCTCGTAACGTGAGTTCCTCCGCATGCTTGGACATTGAATCCCACTATCTCGACTATCCTGAGGACTGGATCGGGAACCACCCCTCCTTGATATAAAATGAAGCCGTATCTCCTTTCAGCATCTGTCCTGAGTAACCAGAAGGTTCTGACTGGAATGTTCCTCATAACCGCCTCATTAGCCAGGATCTCTATTTCCCTTAGCTCTCCGGGAGAAATAGCTTTATAGTGAGTAATATCAAGGCGACTTTCTACATCCCCCTTCTGAGCACCCCATTGCCAAACATGAGAACCCAATACCCGTTTTGCTGCCTCCAAAATTATGTGGGTGGCTGTGTGATGTCTCATCCTCGCCAATCTCCTAGCTTCATCTACGCTACCATGCACCTTCTCCCCTATTGGAGGTAGGTTGCTCACCCTGTGGAGAATCCTCCCCTTGTACTTTTCCACCCTAAGTACCTCCGCAGACCCATTACTCCAAACAAGCTTACCTACATCACTTGGCTGCCCGCCACCTTCCGGATAGAATGCCGTTGAATCTAGGATCACCATATCATTTACGTGTCCAATTACAGTCGCATCAAACTCCATCTTATAGGGATGTTGGTAATAAAGGGGCCTCGTAGGTGGGTACTTATCCAGCTGATCAACGAATGATGGAAGTCTAGGGGCTTCTGGTTTCTTAGATTCATGCCTAGCAGCTATGAGTTCATAGAAGTTATCTGGCACTTCTACGTTCACGCCGAGCTTACTGGCTACATTTTGGAGTAGTTCGGGTGGAACCCCATGGGAGTCATAGAGCATGACCAGATCTTCCAGTTCCAGTTTCTTCTTACTCTTCACTATATCCCTTACTATGCTCTCTCCCCTCTTCAGTATCTCATCGTATCTCCTCTCCTCTAGATCTGTTATCTCTATGATCCTATCTAAAGCTTCTTTCAGCTCTGGAAATCCTCTTCTTGACCAGAAATCGACCTGTTTTGCCACGAATTCCGATAGAGGTATTTCGGATTCGAGGAGCTTGAGGATCTTGAGTGATCTCCTTATGAGCAACCTCCCCAAGTAGCCTTCATTCACATTGGAAGGAACTAAACCATCGGAAAGCATGAGAGCTATTGCCTTAGTATGATCTAGTAGTGCGAAGGCCTTCTCCAGAGGGGATATCTTAGAATCTAAGTAGGAGAAGTCCACTTTAAGTATGTCTGCCACCTTCCTCCTAAGGGCTTCTATCCTCTTACCTCTCTCAAGTTCCCTTAGAATAGAGGATACCTCAGAGTATTTCATTAGCAGGCCTTCATCGATCTTGTTTATGCCCAGATCGTACAAGAACTGATCGACCAGTCCATCATAAACGGAATGAAATCCCGTGGGATCTCCCCTCAGGAGCCAAGTTATCCTCTCTAAGC
This sequence comes from Thermoproteota archaeon, assembly GCA_032159055.1. Classification (GTDB taxonomy): domain Archaea; phylum Korarchaeota; class Korarchaeia; order Korarchaeales; family Korarchaeaceae; genus Korarchaeum. The sequence continues at coordinate 3,030 of JAVALV010000014.1, forward strand.
CGTACCCGGTATCTACCACTTTGGTATCCATAGGGACGTACTTCCCATTTTCATCCTTATATTCCATGAAAACAAGCGTGGCTATCTCTAAACCTCTGACTATCGGCTCTAGGTCTGGCCCCGCATTACCGCCCCCTTCCCATATTCCCTCCTTGTAAATTATCTCCTCCTCAGGTATTCCAAGTACCTGAGTCGCGTACTCATGGAAAAGCTCGACCGTCCTATCCTTCCAATAAACGAACTTATCCTTGGAGTTGAAGGCATGATGGGCCATCATCTCGAATATGGTAAGGTGCCTGCCCATTGTCGGACCTACCTTATCTACATCCTTCAATCTGATGCAAGGCTGTGATATTGTGAGGGGATTCGCAGGGGGAGGAACGAGGCCAGCTGTTATGAATGGTTGAAAATCAACTATGGAGGCGCTCGTGAGGAAAAGATCGTTCCTCCATCTTGCTATGACGGGATATCTACCTATTCTCGTGTGTCCCTTCGATTCCATGAATCTTAAGAAATCTTCTCTGACCTCGTTCAAGCTCTTATCGGATATTCTCCTCCCTATGAAGGAGTAAGGTTCGCAAGGGGATTCCCCACATGTTTCCCTGTTGGGATCAAGTGTCCAGAAGTATTCCCCACATTTAGGGCATCTCTTCCTCACGTAGCCCCTTTCAATGAGGAATTCTATTTCTATAGGATCTCCTAGTCCCATTAGACATCCTCGAAAAGTTGTGAGGGAGGGATAAAAAATTAGATGGTTCAGCCGAACAGCGCTCCGAGACCTGCAAGAGCGGCTTCTTCCTCTTCTTTCTCCTTTTCTTCCTTCTTTTCCTCCTTCTTCTCCTCAGCTTTTGATTCTTCGGCAGCGGGAGCTGCAGCAGGAGCTGGAGCTGCTGATACTGCAGCCTGACTTATGATCTCATCAATGTTCAAGTTGGATAGATTGCTAACAAGTTGTTTTACCCTAGCGGGATCAGGTTCTACACCAGCAGCTTTGAGTACCTGCTCTAAATCGGCTTCCTCGACCTTCTTTTTAACTTCATGGAGCATAAGAGCTGCATATATGTATTCCATTCCCATCTCATCACACCTCATGATACAACGAATCCCACTATTTTAATGTTGCTAGCTCTCCAGGGCGCCGAACCTCGTCCTCGGCCTCCTCCTACCAACTGATACCCTGAATCCCCTAGTTACGCCTATGACGAATGCAGCCACTATAAGCACCGAGAACGTGAATATGGCCAAATAGAATAGCCTCAGCTCCAGCGGGGTTACCACGACTGTCTCATACCTATAAGAGGAGGTGGGCACCTCCAAGGTAGTGAGGCCGTCTGGGGACTTATAGTATATGTCTTTCACCCTTATCCACTGCTTTCCGGTGGTCTGCGTCTTGAGAGTGAGTATCAGCTTGACGAATCCTTCAGGCTTGATGGTATCGCAGACCATCTTCACCCTTATCTCATTTTCCTTCGGCTCCCAGGCTGGTTGATCGCAGGATACTCCCTCGCCTTTCTTTATTGCAGGCGGGCTGACCATGTAGAAGCCGGGAGATAGCTCCATATCTAAAGTTAGATCCTTTGCATCCCCGCTCCCCCTATTTATCATGTAGATGGAGAAACCGACCAGTGAATTTACAACTGTAACGTTTTGGGGGATATCCTCCACCTTAACTGACAGCTTTGGCTCTACTATCGTGATCACAACAGGGGATTTCTGCGCGGAGAGCAGTACCTTCTGACCCTCCTTGGGATCTACGTACGTAACCTTCGCTGGTCCGAAGTTAGTTACTCCTTCTCTGACAGCCTTTAACTTGTAAGACAGGGAGAGCATGCTTCCTGGATCCAGCTTGCTAGCAGAGACCTTCGTCTTACCTGAAACTAGCTTGAATATGTCTGATGGGTAGCTATCCTCAACGACTACGTTGGTGGCCGCGGCTGTACCGTTGTTACCCACTATCACATTGACCTCTATCGTCCCATTTACTGGTATCGTGGTCGAGGAAATGCTCTTGGTTATATAGAGCTTCGAAGTACCGAACTTCTTCACGCTTATCGTAAACAGCCTGAAGGTTTCATTGTATGCACCTCCTATGTTGAAGTAGCCGACCGATATATTCACGTGATAGGTCATTCCCTCCGCATCAGAGGGTATTACTATTCTGAACGCTATATCCTGTGTCATGGCTTTGTGAGGCACATCGGAAAGGACGACTATTGGAAAGGTATGCCCAGCTATGCTTGATGGCTCAGTTATGTCTATTGGTAGGTTGGGCTCTACTTTAGCGTTTATCGTTACATTATAGGCGTCATCATTGCCTATATTTTGTGCATAGAACCTAAATGTTATTGGCGTTCCCGGATTAACCTCAAGGTCACCCTTCGGTGTCTTCATGAGTATGTCCATTTTAGGCTTGCCCCTATGTCCCTTATACTTAAGGCCGAACACTACGTTTATTGAACCCCTTAGGGACTCCGTCGCATCAGGGTTATATTCATATATCTTGACTT
>JAVALV010000015.1:0-3307 GCA_032159055.1 Thermoproteota archaeon
GCATCCATTGGAACTAGCTAGGGAATTCGAGCGCCACTACCACGAGGACATGGAAGCCCTGAATATAACGAGCATTAACCTCTATGCTAGAGCATCTGATTATCTCCCTGAGATTTTCGAGCAGATAGAGGGACTTCTCAGGAAGGGCCATGCATATATCACTGATACTGGGGTATACTTCGATATAACGACCTTTCCAGATTATGGAAAGCTATCTGGTCAGAAACCAGAGGAGTTAAGGGTTCATAGGATAGAACCAGATCCGACAAAGCGAAATCCAGGGGATTTCGCCTTATGGAGGATAAGGCCCAGAGAAGAGTTTGGATGGGAATCTCCATGGGGGTACGGAAGGCCTGGGTGGCACATAGAGGATACTGCCATAACGCTGAAGCATTTTGGGAAACAGTATGATATACATGGTGGGGCTATAGAGCTATCCTTCCCCCATCACGAAGCAGAGATAGCTCAGGCTGAGAGCTTCACGGGAGTCAAGCCATTCGTGAAATACTGGGTTCATACGGGTCTCCTGACAGTAGAGGGGGAGAAAATGTCCAAGTCCTTAGGAAACTTCATCACCATAAGAGATGCTTTAAGGAGGTATGATGCCAATGTTCTCAGGATATTCCTACTATCGAGGCACTACCGCTCTCCCATAGATTTCAGATGGGAATTAGTAGAGCAAGCTAAAAATAGCTTTGACAGGATAGTAAATAGCTATAACAATATCTTAGAAATGGATACAACAGAGAAGGCCAGTAAAGAAGAGTTATCTCTGATAAAAAATGTGGAAACCCTTAGAGAAGAGTTCTTAGGGTCAATGAGAGACGATGTAAATACCGCTCAGGCATTGGCTGACTTATTTGAGATCGTAAGAATCGTTAACATGTACTCAGATGATTACGACAGGATAACAGAAGAAGGGAAGATAAGAGTAATCTCCATCTACAACGAACTCTTAGATATCCTAGGGCTGAGGGTAGGGGAGAGAGGCGATATGTCTATGCTTAATGACCTCATAGCTATCTTGATAGATGTAAGATCTCTGCTTAGAAAGAGAAAGGAATATGAGCTCGCAGATGAGATAAGAGCTAGGTTAAGGGAAGTAGGAATAGAGCTGCAGGATACTCCACGGGGAACTAAGTGGAGGATAAAGATGAAATGAAGGTAAGTGTAAGGTAAACAGAGAAGGGATCATCTAAAGAACAACGCCGCTCTTTTTAGCTTTCTCTTCTGTTCCAAAAGCATCACGATGGAGTCACCCGAGATTATTCCAATGACCTCTCCTGTTTTCGGATCTATCACTGGAATGCAGCAAACTCCAAACTCGTACATCTTGTCAAGGGCTGTCATGAGGTTGTCATCTGGCTTTAGGAAATCCACTTTCCTCACTATATCTACCAGCTTCACCTTATCCCAGTCGGAAGTTGGTACCTTATTCACATCTCTCAAGGTAACTACCCCAATAAGCCTTTCTTCCTTCCTAGACTTTACTGGAAATACGAAATAATTCCTATACTTCAGGAATACCTTGTTAAAGAACTCTTTCACAGTAAGGTCGCATGTCAATACAGGTGGCGGAGATGCCATTAGCTCTTTGACCTTAGTCCTCTCCAATTCCTCTATCTTAGTTGTCTCTACTACTTTCTGGTTCTTAGGTAACGAGTACTTGCCGGATATTATGTAAGCTATAGCCGAAGCTACTAATCCAGGAATTATGTAGGATTCCGATCCCGTTGTCTCAGCAGCAAATGTTACAGCTGTAAGGGGGGTCTTAAATGCTGCAGATAGAAAGGCGGACATCCCAATGGCTACGAAAAGGCTTGTATCATGAGGATTTATTAGGCTGAAGGAGGAGCCTAATGAGGACCCTATAACTATCGATGGTATGAAGACCCCCCCTATACCAGCCGTTCCCAGCGTTATTGCTGTGGCTACCATCTTAAGGATGGCCATCCCTAGGAAGAAAATGGAATTTCCTCCTTTGAATGAGAGCCTAACTAGATCGTAGCTGAGCCCAAAGGGATATAAGGTTCCCGTGGAGAAGAACGTGAGGATTGCTAGAACTCCAAGGGAAGCACCACCTATAATGCCCCTGTAAGTGAAGTTCCTGCCTTCCATGAGATCCTCTATTATATGAACGAGCTTAACGAAGAAGACAGAAGCGATCCCTATGGCCAGCCCTTCCATCAACCCTATTGATAGAACATAGAGATTAACCTCTCCGAAGGGCTTGAAGTGTTTGAATATAGGTTCGGGTCCCACAATCGATACTAGAGTGAGATAGGAAACGACAGAAGATATCAGAGCGGGGATTACTGCCTGATGTGCCATATCATCCTTATAAGGAACCTCGAGGGAGAACATCAGTCCAGTCAGGGGTGCTTTGAATATTGCCCCTATGCCCGAGGCAGCTCCTGTGAGGAGAAGTATCCTACCGTCTTCTTCGATGCCAAACCTTTTCAGAAGCCTTTTGACCCCAGCGCCGACGGCTCCACCGATATGTATGCTCGGTCCCTCTAATCCTGCGCTTCCTCCTGATCCTATGGTGAGAACCGATCCTATGGTCTTAGGTATAGAATCCCTGAGAGTTAAATCCCCATCTCTGTAATGATAGGCATCGAGGACCTCCTCCGTCCCATGAAGATGGGGCAACTTTGTACATTTGTCCCTTAGGGCTCCTGTGATAGTTAAACCTATGAAAGGTATTATAGGTACTAGCCAGAGGTAACCGCTCTCAGCAACCCTTCTCAGTGCGAGTTCTGATATATCTAGAACGGAAAGTTCCAATAACGAAACTAATATGCCAGTTATAACGCCGATTATGGTAGATATGGTTACCCATTTTACCAGAAGCTTGTAAAGGTCTGGCGAACTCTTTTTAACCAGGTGCATTCCCATTCCATTGGAGGCTCTTTAATCTAAAAATAAAAACTGATGCTCCATTACGGCTGGTGGATCTACAAATTAAAAAGAACATTTAAATAGTATTGATAGCTAGCAAGGGAGAATCTCTAACCTACGGTGATATGAATGACGTTAGCTGAGACCCTTTCATTCATTAAGAAAGATAATTACTTCCTGATGTCCCTAATAATAGGTTTCATAATAGGCATAATCCCAGCAATAGGCGTCTTGGGACCCCTAACAGGAGGATTCCTATACGCATATTTTTCGATATATTTCGGGGACATTCCAAGGGATCAAATGGAAGCTATAAAGAGAGGAGGAGTTATGGGGCTGATAGTCGCCATAATAGGCGTCATAATAAGCGCCCTTACTTGGAGCACAATGGCTCCAATAATGCCTA
>JAVALV010000016.1:0-2729 GCA_032159055.1 Thermoproteota archaeon
CTGCAGTGTATAATATAAAAATAACGTTTAAAGGATAGGTTCGATCCTCGCAATGCTAACTTTCATTAACGTCTCTAGCTTCCTTTCAATCAATTTTTGATTTACCTATTTTAAACCTGATCCTCCGATGTAAGGTACCCCTCCTTAATTCACCAATTCCCCATGCGAGAGCATTTGATCTAAGGGCAATAAGGTGCATCGCCATTAGCTCCATTATCTCCCACTATCCACAACTGGGTTAATGAATGTTTTTGCATTACAGGCATTCTAGGAGGCGCATGAGTACGTACTCTACTACGGAGGGAATGGTACTTCCCTTCTTTTCTTCATAATCCTTTACCTAACAGCCTCGCCCATACACACTGACGGATCTGTTCTCAGGATCATAGGGATATGATACACACAATAGAACAATTGAAAAATTTATCTAGTGGGAGTTCCATTATTACTATGAAGTATGCTGCCTCTACCTTCTACTATCATATCGGAGGCCTCGCTGATCATTTTAACCTATTCATCGACAAGTTGTTCAACAAGCTCTCGCTTAATGGAACCGCTATAACTGACAGAATGCTAGAGGGAGATCTAGTGAGATTATCAGTCAAGTACAAGGACGAAAGGGGGAAGTTGGCGGCTTCAACTGTGGAAGATGATATTAAGGTGCGTTATGAGGTGGAGAGCAGTGGTATATTGAGGAGGGGGTCCTAGGTGCCCTCATGGGAGGAGGCCTCGCGGGCTTGGCGAGCAGCCTCTTAGCTGGGGATGTGGACAGCATTAAAAGCGCCTTGGCTGGCGCTGTTGTTGGAGGAGCATATGGAATGCTGGATGGCTTCAATACATCTATGGATGAGGCTACAGAGTTCTCCCGGCTCCTAGCTGGGTGTATCAGAGATGTCGAGCAGGAGCTTCTCGATATAAAGAGGAAAGAGGAGGAGAGGAGAAGGGAGGAAGAGCTGGAGAAGGAGTCCATAGAGGAAGAGCTGGAAAATGTCTATGCAGACACGGTATCAATGGGGGATGAGATAGCTCTCCTAGAGGCCGAGGGTAGAGACGTTTCCAAGGCCAAAGCTAGGTATAATATTGCTTTAAGGAACTTAGAAGATGCCAAGGAGGCATTAAGGAGGGGAGATAACCTCATCGCCAAGGCAAAGATTAGATCAGCATTAAGGATGATTGAGCTAGCTAGAGAGGAACTTAGAGCGCTTTAATGCTGATCTAGAGGTGTCCGCATCGCATCTCCAAAGAATTGGCATATCTCATCTCACTACACTACAGATGAAAGAGAGGAAGGACGTGGAGTGAAATAGATAGTAGTTCAGAGCAAAAATAGCTTAGCTTGGCTTCTTAATTGAGCTAGTAATGAGGGATGGAAAGAAAGGAGAAAGGGAAGCTTCCAAAAAATCTGATCATCTCTTTTACCTGTTAAGTAGAAATAGAATAGTGTTAGATTGGGATATGATTGGAAGATTAGGGAGGAAAGGATCATCTCCCCAACATCTTCCTCAGAACGTACTGGAGTATCCCTCCATGCCTGTAGTATTCCACCTCCTCGTGGGTATCGAGCCTGGTTCTCACCTTGAACTCGATCGCTCTTCCATCGGGCTTTGTAGCCCTAACAGTCAGTACCTTACCCGGCTCCAGTCCCTCCTCTATTCCTATGATGTCAAAAACCTCATCCCCCCTAAGACCGAGGCTGCGCCAGCTCTCGCCCTCCATGAACTGAAGGGGTAGTACCCCCATTCCAACGAGGTTACTCCTATGTATCCTCTCGAAGCTCTCAGCTATCACGGCCCTGACACCGAGAAGGGCAGTGCATTTCGCAGCCCAGTCCCTGCTGCTTCCTGTCCCGTACTGCTTGCCAGCAAGCACTACTAGGGGAATTCCCTTCTCCTTGTACCTCATTGCGGCATCGTATATCCACATTTTCTCTCCAGTAGGCCAGTAAACGGTCTTACCACCCTCCTCATCCACTAGTAGGTTCCTTATCCTCACGTTGCTGAAGCAGCCGCGGTTCATCACCTCATGATTCCCCCTCCTACTGCCGAATGTGTTGAACTCCTCTAACTTAACACCGTGCTGGATCAGGTACTCTCCGGCCGGGCTGTCTGGTGATATGGCTCCAGCAGGGCTTATGTGATCCGTGGTTATCCTGTCGCCGAAGAGAGCCAGTACCCTGGCGCTTCTTATGTCCTTAGGATTGGGAACCTCGAGGGTCATGCCCTCGAAGAACGGGGGTTTCTTTATGTATGTGCTGTCGGGGTCCCAAGAGTAGAGATCACCGCCCGGGGCATGGAGGGATTCCCACCTCTCATCACCCTTGAAAACGTCTTTGTACTTCTCCTTGAAGAGATCTGGATTTAGAGCGTGCTCGACAGCCTCCTTCAGCTCCTCCTGCGTGGGCCATATGTCTCTCAGGTAAACTGGCTCGCCGTTCGGATCATAGGCAAGGGGTTCGCTCGTCAGGTCCACATCGATCCTACCGGCTATGGCATAGGCCACCACCAAAGGCGGGCTCGCTAGGAAGTTACCCCTAGAGAGTGGATGTATTCTCCCACTGAAGTTCCTGTTACCGCTGAGCACGGAGACGGCGTAGATATCGTGCTTCCTTATCGCCTCCTCAACAGCCGGTCTCAGGGGGCCACTATTACCAATGCAAGTTGTACATCCGTAGCCAACGACGTGAAACCTGAGTGCCTCTAAGTAGGGAAGGAGGCCTGCCTGCCTCAAAT
>JAVALV010000017.1:0-4407 GCA_032159055.1 Thermoproteota archaeon
GGAGATATGGTGAGGCCAGCCACATGAGGAAGTTAAAAGCTAGAGCTACTGCTAAGCCGCCTACTAACCCGAGGCTGGATCCTAGCAGGAATACAAAAACAAAACCAGAGACTGCTATTATGAAGGAAAGGGTAAGCATCATATCTATCTTGAGGCCTAATAGAGAGAGGCCTCCCCTCATACTCATTTCAATCCCTCTCTCAATTAATTAGGAGGTAGAGGTAATAAACATATAAATGATGCGGTGCGGCTTCCATATCGAAGGATTTTCCCTTGATTCTGATGGTTGATGATTAATTGGTAGTAAGCGTATTATCTACTGCTCCTCTCTTACTTCTGTCCTATTCGGCTGCTACCTAAGTATACTGAAATCCTCGAATTCTCCCTTATATTCGCCCCACCTAACCTTTAAGTCATCCACTCTAGCTAGAGGAGGACCTCTATGCGCCCACTCTATGACTCTCTCTAGGGCATGCCTATCTCCCTCTATAACAGCTTCTACGCTGCCATCCCTCAAATTTCTTACCCATCCAGTTACTCCATACTTTCTCGCTACCTCCCTCATGCTAGATCTGAAGAATACCCCCTGAACTCTGCCGTATATCCTTAGGTATGCCCTAGCCTTCTCTTCCATATGCTTCCTCCCTACCCTGCATACCACCCGTCACCACATGGATTTCATTCCTCATATAGATTGAGTATCTTATCTATCAGTGACTTTAAGGCCTTTAATTCACTTATCCTTGATATCAGAACCTGAAAGCCTAGAGGAGTTAGCCTATAAATTCTCTTCCCCCTTGGATCCCCTGGTAGAGGAGAGGATGTAACTAAGCCAGAGGTCTCCAGCCTATCTAAGGTAACGTAGACGAATCCGGCTGGCATTGGTATATTAGTTAACTCCTCTATCCTTCTCCTTATCTCATAGCCATGCAAGGCGCCTTTATGTATCATAAGGAGCACAAGCAGAGGGTAAAGCCCAGATACCCCTAGACTTGGGCCTCCACCTATTCCCCTCCTCCACCTCTTCCTCATATCTATCGCGTATATAGAAGGGTTACCTTTTTATAGATTACTATGATATCTATCTTGGTGATATATATGAGTTGGTGGTTCGGTGGATGGTGGGGTAGAGGTCGGAGAGGAGGATGGAGGAGAGGCTGGGGTTTTGGAGGTGGATGGGGTAGAGGTTGGGCTTGGTGGATCGGTCCCCAATATATATCTAGTGCAGCAGCACGTGGCTATAGATACATAGGACCCTGCAGGAGCGGCATAGGTCCTTGGGCGTTCTATATATCACCTAGCGGGCAAGTAGTTCATGCTTGGCAAGTCTTCGGTTCTGCTATACCACCTTGGCCTTGGACCTCGCCATGGACAGCTTGGCCTTGGACCGGAAGTTCTACATCAGTAACTCCTTCCACTTCACCGACGCCAATAACTCCCTATACTCCGACAATAAGCGAGAAGGATATGCTTGAGAATGAGAGAGAATATCTGAAGAGAGAGCTCCAGGAGATAGAGAGGAGGCTACGTGAACTGGGAGAGGAGAAAACATGAAGGTAGCAATTCCCTCTGATACATCGGAGGGGCCCAATTCGAGGATATCCTATCTATTCGGTCGAGCCCCCTTCATAGCCATAGCTGAGGTCCAGGACCAGAAGTTGGTTGATGTGAGAGTAGAGAGCAACCCCTATGCTCAAATCCCGGGAGGAGCAGGGCCCTCCTTAGCCCAATATCTCAGGGAGTTAGGGGTTCAGGTCGTGCTTGCCAGCGACGTAGGTCCAAATGCAGCATCGGTTCTATCAGCATCTGGAATATCATGGATACCTGTCCCAGCTGGAATAACCGTGAGAGAGGCGATTGAGACATACCTAAGAGGTCCCCTGCCTCAACCTCAAGCGTTACCTCCTCCAATAGCTCCACCCCCGTATCCCCTCAGTAGAGAAGAAGAAATAAGGTGGCTGAAGGAGAGAAGAGATTGGATTAAAAAGAGGATAGAGGAAATAGAGAAAAGGTTAAAAGAGATATCTTAGGGCCACTCTCTCCCTCTTTCTTTCTAGCTGACTCGTCTTGTCTAAGGAACTCCGAGCTTTTCTAGGCTCCTGCCTGAATAGGAGTACATCATTACCAAGGATATTATTGATAGTATGAACCCGACTATGGCTATGTAAGGAATCAACGAAAGTACCACGCTTATTATATATATTATGCCTGCGGTCTTAAATCCCGGTTCCACATTTTCTATTTCCCCGAGTCTCATTACCATTATTCCGAAGAATATCGAGCCTATCAAAGCTAGAATGCCGGCAATGATCACTATGAGGAGTAGGGAAATGGCAGCTCCGATAAGACCCATATCCATTCCTCCTATATTAGCAGGACCCATAGGAGTATGGGATGGCCCTGTAATCAAAGAACTACTGAAGGAGGTAGCAAAAGATCCTGCAAGAACTGCTCCAGCCACTATTATGAGAATTATAGCTATTATGATGAGCAAGACACCAGTTTTCCCTATGCCAAGTCTACTTGGATCGTACTCCTTGAAATGGCTTGCAGCCTTATAAAATTTGTAAAACGAAAGTATTGCTAGAATGACCGCTATTAAAGCGATTCCAAGTATGAAGAATATCTGAGTTATCATGAGGCCAGCTAGGGGCATCATCCTAGGAGCCATTGGACCAGCTAAGGGAACCATTGTGAATAGAGGGATGAATGCTATAAGGAGGATCACAATGGAAAGTATCTCAAGTAGGGATCCTGACCTCAAATCTCTCAACCCACTAGTTAGGGAATCGAACTCACCTCCACCATAGAAGGCCATGTCAACATCACCTCATATATTGCTGGGTTTCATCTAACCCAGAGGAGGAATAGGCATTTAATTTAAAGGTTCTCGGGATAAATCTTAAATGGTCTTAAAGAAAATAGGCAAGTGATGGTAAAATTAGATGTATACTAAGGAACCTGCAATAATGAAGGCAATTTAGTAAACAAATACGCCAGAAATGTCCTCCTTCCTTAAGTACTCCTTGAGCGATCTCTTTATCTTAACATAATATGAACTTAAACCAGCCGACCAGTCAGGTAGCCCCATACTTGAAAATACGTGATCCATCCTGTCACGAAGGCTAGGTTTAAAGTTTAACCTGTCGAAATATATTACATCAACGTAATCCCTAACCGCTTCTATGATCTGTATTAGCTCGTTCAAGCTAGTTTTTGGGAGTATAGGGCCAATAAAGGCGAAGGTCCTTATACCTCTCCTCTTAATTCTCGAAAGAGCGTTTATCCTATCTGAAACAGGAGGAGCGTGTGGCTCGAAGGTCCTCCTCAATTTCTCATCTAGCGTAATTATGGTAAATCCCACGTTAGCTTCCATGTTACTCAGGAGGTCTATGTCCCTTAAGACGAGGGGGGATTTGGTCTGGACTATCACGGGCCATCTATTCCTCAATAAGATCTCCAGTACCTTCCTGGTTATCCCATATCTCGACTCAACCTGTTGGTAAGGATCGGTTAGGGATGAAAGATATACAACTCCCTTCTTCCTCCTTCTTATCTCCCTTGAGAGGAGTTCAGGCGCATTCACCTTAACGTAAACATAGCTCCCCCATGGCTCAGAATATCCCCTAAGCTTTGTATAATAATGGGCATAACAGTAAACACAAGCATGTGAGCATCCGATATATGGGTTTATGCAATAATCTCCTATGTAGCTCCTGTTTAAAATGCTCTTGACCCTTATCTCCCTTATCACATTAATTTATATGGGGGCCATCCTAAAAATATTGGATGAAGAAGCTCAAGCTCTTGACTGGGGATTACAGGATCAAGAAGCTGGAAAAGGTAGAATTAAAATCAGTACTCAGATTCGTCCCCTTAATCAAGGGTGAAGAGATAGCAGGTTCCTCCCCTCCCGAAATATTCGTTGGGAGATATGGCTATCCGAAAGTGTATGTAGGTCCTCTGATCCCTCCCTTCCTAGGTAGAACCGAGTATTTGGGATTGACCGAGAGGTGGTTCGGGAAGGAGCTTGAGGAGATACTTAGAATGAGGATTCAACTATTGAGGGGAAAGAAGAAGCTTAAAGTAACCCAATTAGATGATAAGTACGCGAGAGAATTGAGAGAATCCATGCTCTCCGATCTCTCAGTTGATATGGAGGCGAAGCTAAGGCATCCACCGAGGGGTATCGTGATATCTGAAGATCACCAACCATTCGGCCCATCTGCTCAGCTCGAGGAATTGAAGGTAGAGCCTGGGAGATCGGATCACAGGATAGAAAGAGTGTATTATGATCGAGATATGAGTGCGAGAGAAGCGGTAATTGACCTCTATAGGAGAGGGCTGCCAGTATCGAAGATACAACAGGGCTTCAGTGCCGGATTGTTTGGCATAGCTCGGAGGAGA
>JAVALV010000018.1:0-5188 GCA_032159055.1 Thermoproteota archaeon
GTATTTCTTCTTGGGTTTGTAGGGTACCTTTTTAACCCATACTCCATTAGGTATCTTCTCAAGCTCTTCTGGAGTTAAGCCTGCAGCTTTAGCAAAGGCTTCATGGTAATCGTCAACCGTTACCGGTCTAAGCGGATTTCCATTCTCATCAGCTAGCCACCAGTACTTCGTACCAAGTTTCTCGTCTAGCCTCTTTCCTAATTCCATTAGGATATAAAGCCAACCTCTAGTATCATATAGTGGTGGAACTGGCTGCCTGGCCTTTAGCACCATATAGCCAGGCTCTCCCAATTTACAGAAGGTTAGTTCAGTATGTTTCTTCTCAAAGAATGTAGGAGTAGGGAGAACTAGGTCGGCAAGCCACATAAGTTCCTTAGGCATGGAATCTACAAACACTATGAAGTCGAGTTTCTTCAGAGCCTTAGCGACCTTCTGCGGATTAGGGAATGAAAGTATGCCATATCTCCTGAATATCGCCATTTTCAGTGGATATGGATCCTCCTTTAGTATCCTATCAGCCAAGTTTGAGAATATACCTACCTGAGCTTTATTAACCAAGGGAAATTCGTGTTTCCCATCTATTGCACCTTTCTCCTCAGCTAGTTTCGCTGTGCTCGGAGGATTTTCAACGAACTTGAGTTTCGGCTTTGGAGCCCACCCAAATGAAAAAGACGCCTCACCTCCTTCCCTATCAATAGCTCCAACGAGGGCATTCAAAATTAGCAAGGCCTGAGCTGTGTAAAATCCATTTGCATAGTTTGGACCTGTAGCATCCCTCTTATGGAAAGGCGCTATAGCTGGTTGATTATTGGGGTCACTAAACTCCCTAGCAATTCTCCTTATGGTATCAGCCGGTACACCGCTTATCTTTTCGGCCCATTCCGGTGTATACTGGGAGAAATGCTTCCTGATTTCCCCTTCGTGATCCTTGAAGTTAGTCCTATTGTAGACATAGTCCCTATTAAACCTGTTCTCGCTGATTATGACATTTATCATAGCTAATATCACTGCTAAATCTGTTCCTGGCTTTATTGGAATCCATTCATGAGCTAAAGATCCAATCTTCCCTCTGAATGGGTTGAAGACTACCACTTTAGCATTATTATCAAATATAGAGCTTATCGCGTCCTGTGTCATGTTATTCTTGGCTCTATCAAGCTGATCCCAGCCGAAGGTAAGTATATATTTAGCTCCTTTAAGGTTAGCCCAAGGAACTCCTCCTATCATGAACTTCCTAGCCACTAGGCCAGTAATTAGGCATGTATCATGATGAGTTATCAGATTAGGAGAGCCTATCTGACCAAGGAGCCTTGCTGCAAAACTTTTATCCTCTTCCGTGAATATGGCTACCCTCTCACCGTACTTTCCACCCTCTGTTACCTCTAGTATCTTGTTCACCATTAGATTGAAGGCTTCCTCCCAGCTTATTGGGATGAATCCTGGATCTATCCCGATACCCTTGTTGGGATTAGTCCTTAAGAGCGGGGTTTTCAGCCTATCTGGGTTATAAAGGAAGCCAAGGGAGGCCTTACCTTTCGGACAAAGCTTGCCCCTCCCTACAGGATCTGCCGGGTTTCCATCGATAAATATAACCCTCCCATCACTCATATAGAGCTTCATGCCACAGCGAGGCATGCACAAACCACAAGCTGTATATTTGTAGGTGAGGTACTTCTCTAGTTTGCTAGGAATCTTTTTATTTGGTATCGCTTTGAGAAGCCTGAGGTTGGTTAAAGATATAGCAGTTACTGCAGCCATTCCCATTAATTTTAACGCTTCTCTCCTATCAATCTCCAACTCTTCTTTACCATCTAGTTCGGATCGCATGGGGCTACCCCCATAAAAAATATACACTAGTTATACTATTAAATATTTTCATATTATAATATTATCATATATTATGATCTAGATGCATTATTCCCAATATATTCTCAACTAATAGCCTATAAAAATTATAAAATAGATAAAAATCTAATAAAGAAGAAGGTTTATTGAATAATAAGTTCCTTACATTCAACTGATGTGATGCGAGTTGACGGCCCATCGGTAGCCACACCTTTATGAGTGGTGCCCTTTTTACTTAATGTAGAGGTAAGCTAATGAGGGAAAGTGGACTCTCCTACTTGAATAGAGCTGCCATATTTTCGCTTCTGTCCTTACTCCTTCAATATCCATCTGATGATACTATAAAAGCGCTAATTAAGGCAAATAGGGAGAAGCTAATTGAAAATTTATTAAAACCCCTAGTTAAAAGCGATGATCTCTTAGAACATCTAATAGAGGAGATAAAGGAGATGAATAAAGAAGATAAGATACTCAATTTGAGGAAGGAATACACTAGACTCTTTATATCTTCCTTTCCAAAGGTCCCTTGCCCACCCTACGAATCAATTTACGTATCGCAGGAGAGAATCGTTATGACAGATGAGGTAGAGGATATCCTAAATTTAATTAACAGATGGGGCTTAAAGCTATCAGATAATTTCAAGGATCTGCCCGAACATGTAGCTGTTGAGCTTGAGCTTGCGTCTTTTCTCTCAAAAGAACTGACGGAACTTACGGACAAGGAATCCATGGAAATAGCAGAGAAAGACTACATAACGTTGCTTAACCATCTCAGGAGATGGATCCCGAAATTTGAAGAATGCGTGAAGAGGGAATCTAGAGAAGAGTTCTATAGAGTAGTAGTTGAGGTTGTCTCTAAGGTCATAGGTTCTGAATATCTGGAGATTACCCGACTTAAGCAAGCATAGCGTATAACTCTCCCCATGTATCCCTGTATGATCGTGGTAGAGAGATCGCTTCACTCCGCCCTCCATAGAGATTATACAGGGATAAGCGTAGCATTTCCACGTTACTACTTGAAAATATCATAAGAAGAGCTAACTTTGATGGTAGGTGAAAAGAAAAATAATTAGATTTCATCATTAAGAGAGTAAATTATCCTCATAGAAAAATGTTAAATGATTATATATTAATTATGATTAGATCTAATCTAATAATCCTTATTTCCTCAAATATTCTGAAATATCTCTGGATATTCTAGGACCTTCTATTATTCGCTAGTTTTTCCACTCAAGTATCCTAAAGATCATTCCATGTCAAAGCAACATTCGGGAACAAGGATACTCCTTTCTCCCTTATTAACCATATTTAGTTTACAGTATAAAACTGCCTAATTAATCCCCAGCATCCTTCCTATGACCATCAGTCCATGGGCACCTCTGAGTAACCTCGGGCCGTCTCATGGGACACACTCAGCACAGCTCAGGATTTACCATATAATCTCTCCTGCCATTGAAACATCTTCGGTTCTTTGACTTTTAGCATGCCAGACCACTTCTCATCCGTAAGCCTATCTTTGAGAGGGTGCTTAAATTCGTAGTAAGTGAGAACGGGGCCCACCATCAGGGCAGTACCATTTGGTGTTGGGAATGCCACTACAATCAAATCTATTTTTCCCACTGCCTCTTCCAGAACCTGACCGCTGTTCAAGTCTGTATGTACGTCTGCTATGAGTACCGTGCTCCTAGACCTCTCATCGAGTCCTGACATTATGGAATCCAAGACTTCATTGAAGCTGCCGATGAAGTAGAGATCGCTTTTGTTCAGTGGCTCTCCTCTCAGCTCCTTCACAGATATCTCTCTGGCTCTCTTCAGGGCATGAGCTAGATTGTTAAGTCTGGCCTCTTCTCCCTTATTCAAGTAGCCCAGTTCCTCGAGCCCGTCTCTGGTTTGATTTACAAGGGCTTCCAGCCTCAGATAGACATCAGGCAATGGTTCTACAGCTCCCATTTTGGCTGGAGGTGGCATGGCCGTGAGCTTAGGAGTGTAGCTCTGCTTGGCATAGAGTATGGTATCATGCCTCAGCTCAGCCCAGGAGGCTAATGCGGCCTGAAGCTGCCTATCAATCCAGTCAGTGCTTCTCATGTAGGCTGGATAGCTCTCATTCTCAGTTCTCTCAGAGACCAAATGACGAAGCACATCCAGCCACGACCAATAAAGGTTCTTGGACCAGTCAGCGCTGGAAAACTCGTTCCTAAGTTCCTTCATAACATCATCGTATCTCTGGTAGCTGGTATCTCCCTCCTCCCTCAGGATATCTAGGGCCCTGTTAGATCCCATCACTGCGAACCAGTCAAGCCCTCTCGGGAAGCCTCTAGCAGGGCCAAGCTGGGTATCCACGAGTGTAAATGGTCTACCTCCGGAGCCTGTATAGAGACCTACCGATGGAGCTACTAGCCTCTGAAAAGCGTAGGAGTCTGGGACATACCTTTGACCCATGAACCTCATTCCAGCTGATTTATCTAGGCATTTATCTAGCTCCTTCCTCGTCACCGAGGTAGCTTCGCAGGCCCCAGTCCCTCCATAGATCTTGGGTTTCCCCCTCTTCGCTAGCTCCATCCTAAATTTGTTTATCACTTCATCAGAATGCCTCAAGGAGTATAGGTCCTTCAATGTTATTGAGCCATCGAAAAGGGATTTCATGGCTTCAAGATAATCATAGGGAGTGTAATCATCAGCAAATCCAACGAAGAAAGATGTAACGGTGTATATCCTCTCCCAGCAGTTTGAAGCATTCTCATCGCTGGACAGATCAGCGGATATAAGCGCAGCCTGCACAGTCAGTTCTCTAGACTGGGTTTCATTGACTAGACCCTCTCTGAGTAGGAAGGCCATTCTCCCATACCACATCATCGCTTGGAAGTATCTTTTAAGCTTCTCCGATCTAGTATAATGTCCTCTAGGCCTGTACTGGCTGTAATCCTCCTTATAACCGAAAAGAGGACTTATAGCCATTACTCCATCTTTTATCCTCTTGATTTCAGCATTAACAGTATCTCTAACCTCATCTGATGGTTTAAAGCTCGGATCAAGCAGCTTCATGGCTATTGAGAAATATGCAAGGTTTCTTTCAGCTGGCTCACCAACCTTAAGTATATCGTTACTGCTATACTCGATCATCTTCTTTGTCAGATTATAGAGATCGTTGTAAAGATATTTTTCCTCTACATCGGCAAGCAGGGAATCGAATTGAACATGATAGGCATGAAGGAAGCTATCTACTGTTACATATATAGGAAACTGCTTCAGCTCGGAGTAGGCTCTAGAAAAATCGTTGTATTTGCCCCACTTTGCCAGAACAAAGCCTTTATTCAGTAAATAGTTCACTTGGTTGCTATTCAAG
>JAVALV010000019.1:0-3628 GCA_032159055.1 Thermoproteota archaeon
AAGTCCCTCTCAATTATGTCCATGTAGTGGAGCTGCTGCTTATACTGGTTCTTAACATAGAGATTATCCGTCCTTTCGGCAACCGACTTTTCTATGATCTGGTTAACAATCACGCCTCCAACCGGTATGTCGTAGGCCTGAACCATCTTTATAAACCTCTTAACCACCGCTATGGGTAGCGATAGGGGCAGGGTGACGAAGAAGAAGGCAGTTAGCTCATCATTAAGCAGCACGTTCTTCACCTTGGTGAATCTGTCCTGCATGGAGAGCAGATCAGCCATCATGGGATCCTTCTTTATCTCTTCCATTACCTTATCTTTCCTGAAAGATAGCTTCACCCTGAGGGATAAAGCCTCCTTCCTGCTTTCTATCATCCTTTCTAACCAAAGGCCGTATATTTTACTTAAACCAATAAGCCTAGCTGCGTTTGCGACGGCAGCCGTATCGAAGACCACAGTATCATATTCCTGTCCCTGTTCGAGCACAATGTCCATCATCTTATCGAACATGGCAGATTCTTGGAATGCTGGGTTTGTCGTGGCTATATCTATAAAGGGTTTAGGGTCCATAGGTATGTCTGCCCACTTGAGGAACTCCGAGAGCCTCCTAGCTATATTGGCCTTATACCTCTCAACTATATCCCCTATTTCCACCTCAAGAGCATAGAGGTTGGGCGCTCCCTCGACCTGCTTTATCACACCCCCGGTAAGGTCCTGATCAAATAGGCTAGAGAGCGAATGAACTGGGTTAAGAGAAACTAGGAGAGTCTTCTTCCCCTCTTTAGAGAACCTATAGGCAAGGCCTGCAGCTGAGATGGTCTTCCCAACACCTCCTTTCCCACCTGTGAACAGGAATTTAAGCTTGGGTTTCTGGGATAGAAATTCCTGCATCATAACCTTTTCCTTCAATCTCACCACCATAGGAGATCCCTCCTTGAACGCATGAGATCTTCAGCCACACGAGCTATCATATCGAGGCCCTTAGGTTCTCTATCGTACATCGGGATAAGGGCAGATACGAGATCTCCAAACTTCTCCCTTATCTCAATTAAATGGCCCTCTTGCATCTTTATTTTCTCCCTAATGAGTTCAGGAAGATCAGATCTGTCTAGAAGATCCCTAGGATATATCTGATTCACCACTATACCTGACATCTCGATATTCAGCTCTTCAAACATCTTAAGGGCCCTCTCCGTATCGAGAATTGCCATTTTCTCAGGTACCATCACCATGAAGAAGGCTGTCTTCTCGGAATTTGTCATTAGCTTGGTGAAGGTATCCATCTTGCTCCTTATCTCCTCTAATTCCTTGAGGACAAGGTCCTCCGTTTCCACCCCTCCTCTAAGGGTTGCCGCAACCGCTTCATATTCTGCGGCTTCCTTCCTCGCTTCCGTTATCTTATCAACCCATGCACTCAGTATTTCGGCCATGGCCACCATCCTGACGCCATGCCCGAATGGGGGCATGTCGAAGACATAGAGGTCGTATTCCTTAGAGGCCACCAGATCTGCCATAGCATCGTAGGTCGCGGACTCATACATGGCAGGCTCCGCAGAGGTGCTATCTATGTATTCCTCTATCTCCTTGGGTAACTCCTCCAAACCATACATATCCAAGATTTTTTGCTTGATCTCCTGTTGGTAATCAGCTATCTTCTTATCCGCATCTATCTCAACGACGTGGAGATTGGGTGCTACCTCTATGACTCCCTTACCGAAGAGATCCCTCTCAAATATATCGCTCAGTGATGCCTGAGGATCTGTACTGAAGCATAAGACCTTCTTTCCCTCCTTAACAGCTTTATAATAGCTGAGAGCCGCACTGCTGGTGGTTTTCCCAAGCCCTCCCTTACCAGCGAAGATAACCACCTCAACATCAGGTTTCTCCTCAAAGAACTCAGCTAATCCAACCATTTGACCACCTAGCCGCTCAACATATCAGTGAAGTCCCTCTCCCTGAACAGCCTCTGCTTCCAGGATTTTATATTCGGCACCACGTAGGGCAGTATCTTAAGCGAGTAGTAAGGAGGTATTATCGGGAATCCGAGCATATCGCCTAGGGTCATCAACATGAATAGGTGCTCCATGTGCATCCTCGTTTTCAGGGCGGCAGTAGCTGCTCCATGAACAGCGAACCCGTAAAGGACCCCCTTGATTGCCTCTGATACCTTCTCCTTATCTTTAGCTCCCTCCTCCCTTCCTCTTTCTTTTTTCTTACCAAATAGCGGGATAATAACCACCTCCCATTCAACAAAAAAGGAAATGAAATAAAAAGGTTTAAGTGGAGACTTCCTTGGCCTCTACTTCCCCTCTCCTAGCCTTCATGTAGGCGCTCCAGAGAGCATAGCTCATGTAAAGGCCTAGCACAAATAGCACTATCCCTATTATGAAGAAGAGAGCATTTAATGCCCAAGCTGCAGCTGGATACTGAGTTAACGGCGGCTTAGCCTTGACGGGAGCGAGTCCAAAAGTACTGAGCCCGAAAGAATAGGTTTCCCAGAGTAAAGCTGCTAAAGTGACTATTGTCATGAAGGCTGCTGGCCAGGCGGAGTACCATGAGGGCTTCCTCATCTTGGCCACGTAGAAGGCAACTAGAGTTAGAGCCATACCGGCTAGAAGCTGATTGCTTCCTCCGAAATATATCCAGAGGTTTATCCAGCTTCCTGTGAGAGCAAACAATATTGGCAGCAGGAGTCCTATGAAAGTAGCTATATACTTGTTACCAAGCCAGCTCCATGTTCCCCTGAAAAGCTCGGCGCTGAAAACACGCCAATATCTGGTCACTAGCGCCTGAACTGTTATGGCATATATGACCAAGAATATCGCGAAGAACGTCGAGAGGTAAGCCATGGAGGCCTTCCCTCCCAAGTAGAAGGCCGATAGCAGGGTTGCACCATTGACGAACGCAGCTATCTTACCCTTAGCTATGAGATCCGGTGATACGACCATATAAGCTGCTAGGGCAGATGTGGCTAGAAGACCCTCAGTTAACATGGCTCCAGCACCGACTGGTCTAGCATCCGTCTCCACATCAAGCTGCTTACCAGTAGTCGATGTGCTAACCAGGCTGTGCCATCCTGAGATGGCTCCACAGGCTATAGAGACGAAGAGTATGGGGAAGAGAGGACCTACCCCCTGTACGTACCATCCCTTGAATCCAGGCTGAAGGACCTTTATCCCACCTAATGGCGAGAATAGAGCTCCTAATATTATGAGGATAACTCCCCCAATTGCTGGAAATACGGCAACGAAGTTCATGGGAGTTATGAATTTGGGTAGGGGAACTATTGCTCCTACGAAGAGTATTATGGCTAGGATTATAGACCAGACCTGCAGGGACCAGGGTCCAAATACGTTCTTAGGAGGCCAAGCAACTACCGTTCCAACTCCAACGCTCAACAGAGTTAATATTATGGCGAATGCCGTTACCCCGAATATGTTGGCCTTATACTTGTAGAGGAGCTCCCCTGTTATTAAACCTGTTATTATTATACCGATCGTGGCGATGAAGGATCCCGGAAACACGTTCCAGAAGAGGGAAACCAGATATATGAATACTGCCGATATTATGAGTAGGTAGAAGAGCAAATAGCCCAGGAGGATCTTCCTTCCCCTCTCTCCTATCGCATT
>JAVALV010000020.1:0-3625 GCA_032159055.1 Thermoproteota archaeon
CCAATACTTAATTTAGATTTAGAGTAGCGCCTTAAACTTACTAGAGTCCTCAAAAATATGAAGGTGAAAGCATCAAAAACCGAACAATAGTCCTTAATATAGATAAACATCTTCAATAGCCTCTTGCTCTCTATTCCACTATACAATTTACTGTTCTTCATAAGCTCATCATGGTTTTAGTCAGCGCGTACCCATTGCTAGGTTTAAGTAAGTTAGGAGGAAGTTCACATCTGATACTCATTCCTTGCACGTAATTTACTATATTCCCAGCTTTAGTTTGTTAACCATATAAAAGCTAAGAAGAGCAAAAAGAGCGCTAAGGTGCTGATCGAAGAATTCATTGAAGTGAAGCTTATACTCAATAAATAAGTTGTTCACCTGACGGCCCTAAAGCTAAAGTGACTTTGCATTAAGAGGTTCTCAAAATGAAATTTATCGGGCCCGGGGGGACTTGAACCCCCGACCTGCGGCTCCGAAGGCCGCCGCTCTATCCTTGCTGAGCTACGGGCCCAAATGAGGGGCTATTGAGACCCTAACTATAATGCCTCTCAATCTTCCTCTATTTCTTGATTTTTCTTACCTTTAATTACTTGCCTACTGAAGACGTAAGCTCCTATTAGCAGTAAACCTATCGAGATCACCATGAAGGACCAATCACCTCTGGCCAGTCTAGCTCCCATAAATCCGAAGAACGTCGCTCTGGGAATTATAGCCAGTAGATTAGCGAGGGTAAATATGAGGATGTTCATACCAACCGCTCCGGCTATGTAGGAAATTATATCCAATGGGAGAAACGGAATGAGTCTAGTAATAAAGACAAGCCAACCACCCCATCTATCGAACCATGAATATACTTTCTCTAGCAAATCTCCTCTTATATAGTATTCCAGTATCTTCTTACCCAAGGCCCTCGCTATGAAATAATTTACGAGGGAGCCTACAGCTATTCCCATTCCCCCATATATTCCCACCTCAAGAGGGGTCATTCCAAGGGCTCCAGCTGCTACTAAGATGGCATCTGCAGGTATTGGCGAGATTACGGCTTGTAGCACCATGGCTGAGAAGAGACCTATAGGGCCATACTCCTTGACGAGCTTTGAGACTTCACTTGCAATAGCTTGGTACTGTTTTATCCTTCCCTCTAAGAACTTAACTTGAATTAAATTCACCATATAGACCGAAGAGAGTATCCCACCAAATGAGCTGGGCTTCATCTTCACTTCAGAAATTATTGCCACTATTATCAATCCCTCGACTATATAAAGAAGCCATGTTGCTTTCGGAGGATCTAGCAGTATTTGGACTATAGTTGGAGGAAGGGAAGCTATTGACGATAATAATACAGCCTTTCTTATGGAAATCCCTGAAGAAGTGAGAAGAGCCAGTGAGAGACCACTACCACCGAATCCTATGGGGCTTATTCCCTGAACAAGACCAGATACAAATCCATCCATTATGTCAGGAGACCTGCCATCATTTACAGCCAGCAGTCCCCACCTGAGGAATATGACAGCCAGTACTCCTATGAAGGAGAGTCCCGCTACAATCAGCCCTCCAATTACTGTATCTGTATAATTAAACCATCCTTTGATGATCGCAGTCAGAAACGAAGACGTGGTCAGGGCAGAGATAACTGGCCAAGGCTCCATCCCATCGCCCACGAGGATAAGACCAGAGATTCCAGCTATGTGGCCTGAAGCTTCAGGCCATAGAGGGAGCCACTCTAGGAGCCCAGCAATGTATTCAAGCATTATGCTAGTAGGAGAAGTTTCAAAATATTAATAGTAAATATCGAGTAATAAGGCGATGCCTGATTTCATCTATGGAGGTATGAACAATCCTCATAGGGATTTAAAAAGCGAAGTTGAGTCCATACTTAAGCTGGGTATGGATTACGTTGAGATAACGGTGGAATGGCCTCTTTCTTGGGTAGATTCGATAAAGAAGAACCTTAAATTCCTCATAGATGTGGTAGAATCTTATAACTCTTTCTTCCTGATCCATTCTCCTTGGTACTTGGAAATAGGGCATCCCTATGAAGGCGTGAGGGAGGGTGCCTTGAAAGAAGCGTTCAAAGTAATAGATATAGCCCATAGACTTGAGTCCCCCTACGTAACATTTCATCCATTCACTCCCAACTGGCTTGCGACCCTGAAGGATAAAGCCAGAGAGTTTAACGTGGAGGGGTTCAAGAGATTGGTAGGCTACTCCCTAGATAAGGATGTTAGGATATTAGTGGAGAACGTGGATCACGGAGCCTTTAAGTCTCCCTCAGATATAAGATACCTCACAGATAGGGTTCCAGAACTCTATATGACCCTCGATATAGGTCATGCCTTCCTGAACGGAGGTACTGATAAACTGAAATCATACATAAGCAAGTTAAAGGGGAAGATAATGCATTTACACGCTCATGATAATGACATGAACAGGGATCTCCATTTACCCATAGGCGCTGGCAGAATACGATGGAGAGAGGTTGCGGAGGAGATAAGATCAGCAGGTTACAGGGGCACGATAACGCTCGAACCTCATGCATCTGATCTCGATTACTTGAAGATCTCCAGAGATAAGATAGCGGCGTTACTTGAAGCCCCAAAGAGCTGAACATACAGCTGATGTAATAATCAAAGATACAACTACACCCAGAATTATCTGCCTTAGCGTGTGTGATTCTGATTTCCACCTGGACCAAGCCAGTAGCGGGGCCAAAAGTAGAAGGAATATCCCTAACCAGTACTCACTAAGATAAAGGAGGAAAGTGGCTGGTCCGACAAGCCCTGCCATATGGACGCTTACCTTCGTGATGTAAGCGTTGAGTATTGCGACCGCTAGGCTAACTGATAAATAAGATAGGGACAGGACTGCCATGTAGAAATCCCCACGTAGCACTAAGAGTATGAAAGCTACAGAGTAGCAGATGATGGCCTGTAAGAAGAAAGGTCCCCTAGAGGATCTATCAGGTACTAGGATATCCACTTCCCCCCTCAACGATTTCCTGACAACATTGATCACGGGGCAGAATGCTATCAGTATCATAGCTATTATCAGGCCAACGAGATCTGGCTCCACGAGATATGTGCCTAATGAGGATATCAAGGCTATGGTCACTGGAGATAGCATGAGGGCAATGACCTTATGGAAATTCATCCATGCTTGTGGGTGATGACTTAAAAAAGGATTTCTACTAGGTTGGTTGATGAGCGCTAAGATATCTCTTCTATACTCAAAGAGAGACCCTGCTGGATCAAACATGGCTAGGAAAATAAAAGAAATTCTAGGTAGCCAATTCAGATTGAAAAATAAGGAAGTAGAGCTTTTATCATTTGAGAGGGAAATCCTATACATTAGAAAGGATGAAGAGCTTGAACTAAAGGAATTTGATTTCATAGCGGTGCTTTCGAGGCACAGCGGTACACCACATCATCCAATACTCACAGCCCACGTTCCTGGAAACTTCGGAAGGGCCAGATATGGAGGAGAACCATTTAAACTTGGTATAGCCATTCCTTCATTAATGAAGGAGTATTTACAGGCTGCAAGCAGAAGGGCGCATTCCGCAGGTTATTGGGTAGGCTTTGAGCCTACCCATCATGGTCCGACTTTAGATATTCCCATGGCTTTC
>JAVALV010000021.1:0-4827 GCA_032159055.1 Thermoproteota archaeon
ACCAAGCTGCTTCATTAACTGCCATACTGAGTACCTCCAACGGATCGAAGGGTGAGCTTGGATCTGCAGGTATATTGGGCCTTCCACCGCTCCAGTCATAGAATCCGTATCCGCTCTTTCTTCCAAGTTTTCCCTCTTCAGGCAGTTCCTTCCAACTTTTACATGGAGTTAGAACGAATCCCCTCTTGATCATAGCCTCTATTATATCCTTCATTACATCCAGTCCTATGAAGTCAGATAACTCGAAAGCGCCCATTGGGAGGCCTACTTTCCCCTTTAAAGCGCTATCTATTAGAATCAAGCCTTTTCCTTCTCTTTCTCTTATGAGACAAGCCTCATTAAGCCACCTGACGAGTACCCTGTTGACTATAAATCCTGGTACGTCCTTAGCAACCACCACAGGCTCCTTTCCCATGGAGATCGCTAGATCCCTAGTTACCTTCACGGTTTCATCGGAAGTTTCATTTCCTCTAACGACCTCGACTAGTTTCATTAGCTGAGGTGGGTTAAAGAAATGCATCCCCACAAACTTATCTGGCCTAGAGGTTACAGAGGATAGTTCCGTTATAGGCAAGCTGCTAGTGTTTGTAGCAAGTATTGCATGCTCAGGTGCCTTCTTATCGACCTCTCTGAAGGTTTCAGCTTTAATATCATATATCTCCGGAACTGCTTCTATGACGAAATCTGCTTCTCTTACAGCTTCTTCAAGATCTAGAGTCACCTTTATTCTAGAGAGTATCCTCTCCTTCTCTTCACTCGTCATCTTTCCTTTCTTAACAAACTTATCTAGGCTAGATCTTATTCTGCTCATTCCACTGTCCAAGAACTCCTGCCTTATGTCTCTCATGAAGACTTGGTAGCCTGACATCGCTGCTACTTGGGCTATACCATGACCCATAGTGCCGGCTCCCAAGACAGCTATCTTCCTAATCAAGCCAATCACCTACTGAAAATGGGAGCTAAAAAAGAAAAAGATACATCTAGACAAGAGAGGCAATTAATTCCTTTTCTCTACCTTCTTCTCCTTTCTCGAGGAGATACAATTTAGCTACACCACTACCTTCTTCGACGACACCAACAACGGGGATTACATTACCTGAAAGATCCTCTGCAACGCCAGCATAGACAACGAGGGGAGGAAGGTTATAGTCGTAAACTCTCTTAACTTCTGCTACATCTAACTTTGATATACCTTCGGGAACATCGGGGAAATTGGTCCAATCGATTACTCTAATCATATCCTCACCAACTATATCTCCATTTCTTATTTAATAGATATAATTCAACAATCAACGAATTCCATAAGGGAATTTGTTTAACAGAAGGGTAAAATATCTTAAGCATAATCTCATGTGGAGTTAACGGTGTATTCCATTTCCTTCATATCGTCTTTTACGAGTAAAGTATTAATTTTATAGATGGTCGGATGGAAAGGTGATCTTGTGGCAAGGAAGAGGAGATGTGGAACTACCAAATCATCATCAAAGAAAGCCAAGACTAAAACCAAGAAAGTAAGGACTAAAAAAAGTAAGATAGATTCTCTAGAGATAGATGATGATGCCAAAGCTATTCTCAAAGCTTTAGAGAAGCTAGGCAAACCATCTAGATGCGGAGAAATAGCAAAAGAATCTGGAATGTCTGTACAGAAAGTTGCAGGAAAAATGAGATCACTTACTAGGAAAGGGTATGTTAAGAGATCCAAGGAAGGACTTTACTCTCTTTCCCTATGAGTTGCTGTTCCCCTCTCTCATTTATATAAAACTTCTTTTTCTGTTCTAATATGTCTAATGAGGAGTGGGGAGTCAATGAGGAGCGTAGGTATAATAGGAGCTGGTCAAATAGGGTCTGCCATAGCGAGAGTACTTGCTGAGAGTGGTAGATGGTCAGTTATAGCTTCCAGAAGGAAGATTCATGAAATAGAAGGGCTGAAAGATCTTGGAGTGAGAATAACTAGTGATAACAGGGAAGTTGCCTCCAAGTCGGATATAGTAATAATTGCCGTAAAGCCATACAAGGCTATAGAGGTCATAAAGGAAGTTTCAGACTTACTAGATGGTAAGATATTAATTTCTGTAGCAGCTGCTGTGCCCATCAGGAAACTGAAGGCAGCGGCTCCTACGGCAAAGATCGTTAGAGCTATGCCTAATATTGCCGTAGTGGTGAAGGCATCTTTCACAGCATACGCTAAAGGTCCCGATCTTGACGTGAAAGATGAGGCCGTAGTAGTGGAATTACTTAGAGAGATGGGAGAGGCCCAAGAGGTAGATGAGGAGTTAATGGATGCAGTAACAGCTTTAAGTGGAAGCGGTCCTGCATACATTGCCACCCTAATAGAAGCCATGGCGTATGCAGGGTTGAAGGTGGGGCTACCTAGAGATTTCTCTTATTTAAGTTCGGCATACACTGTCTACGGGACTGCTAAGCTTTACCTTGAATCGGGGAAACACCCAGCCACTATAAAGGAAATGGTACTTACTCCCGCTGGTACGACAATAGAGGGTATATTCTATCTAGAGGAAAGTGGTATAAGAACAGCCATAATGAAAGCTGTTGAAGCTGCTACCAAGAGGGCACAGGAGATAGCACTGAAGCTTAATAGCTTAGATAAGGACTAAATCATTCCACTAGCTAGCCTTTCCGCTGCTTCTTCGGAGATCCCCCTATCACCCAATATCGTGTACCAATTCCTCATCTCATGCGCCATGGTAAGGGCTTTCACTACTTCCTCCTTACTAACCCCTATATCCGAGAAGCTAGTTGGAAGGGCTGCTGTTTCTAGTGATTGAAGTACATATTCCCTATCTATTCCATGGAGGGGAGCTAGGAGAGCGGTACCTAATCCGACAGCTTCTCCATGGAGTAATTTCTTTCTAGAGACTTTATCTAAAGCATATGCGAAGAGATGCTCACTGCCTGCTGCTATTCTAGTAGTGTTACACATGCTCATGAGCATGCCGTCTAGGGCCAACAGGAGGATATAGAGCTTCCATGCCTCTACATCGTTGTTAGGTATTCCATCGGCCGAATCGATGAGCATGTAAGTGAACTGATACGCCATTGAAACAGCTATTGAACTGAAATTTTTCTCCCTTCCTAGCATGTATGCCAGTTCTAGATCTGGAAGCGCCGTAATTTTCGCAATGTAATCTCCAAAGCCCGCGTACTGCAATTTCTCGGGGGCTTTCCATATGAGATCTAGATCAGCAATTAGAGCAAGAGGAGAAGCTCCTTTGACCGCTTTAGATCTCCCGTTCTCCCATAGGATAGCGAAGGGAGTGGCCATGGCATCAGTAGATGAGGTAGTGGGAACTGAGATCAGTTCCGCATTTATCTCATGGGCAACTACCTTAGCAATATCTAAGTTCCTACCACCACCAATCCCTATTACTAACTGGGATCCTCTAGCCTCTGCCACTATCCTAGAGACCTCCGATGGAGATGCTTCTCTAACACTTATCGCCTTGACCTTTACTCCATTAGTATCGAGCCCCTCTGAGATGTCCTTTACACTATCCCATACACTATTGCTTCCCAGTATAGAAGCGGATTTGAGATTCCTAATCAATTCTAAGGATAGGGATGGGATCTCCCTGACGATTCCATTTCCCACACGAATTATATAGGGAGCCCTTACAGTAAGCTCTGATGGGATCATCTCCCAATATAAGATTTATCTAATAAAAAGTTGAGGTTATATGAGGCTCTACTGGAGCATTTCAGAGAACGTGCCTGTAATATCCAAGGAATGCTCCCGATCCGACCTGAGAATTGTCCCTACATCTAAGACTAGTGATCCAAGACCTGCAACTAGGTGGGATCTCGATCTACTCAGGAAAGTAGTGGATGAGCAATTCGGTGCCGGGACGTTCAACGAGTTACTACCTAGAAGTCAGGTCGTGCTTATGGGTAGGGTTCCTTACATGGACTCTGCCTATGAGATAATAGCGGATGGATCTGTTCTAGGCCACCTTTTCTTCGACATATACGAATTCAAGTGGTATTTCAAGCCTCTTGAAGCATCTATCCAGAGGATTGGCCATAGAATGGAGATACTCCGTAAGAAAGCCTATAGAGGAGAAGAACTGGGTATGGCATCACATGAAGATCCAAAATTCATATTACTAGAAAATGGGCTTGCGGAGTGGATAGAAGGTAAGTACATAGTGACTAGGATATTCAAAAATAGAGAAGCTCCCCTCGATAATGCAAGTAAATGGAATGATGTCGTATCGATAAATGAGCCTTGTATCCTAGCCATGGAATCACGTTCCATTAGATTTATTTGGAGAATAAGCAAAAGAGGAAATCTAATAGTTTCTTTCTCTGGAGGTAAGGATAGCTCAGCTCTTCTTGAGTTGGTTAACAGGAGCGATGTAGCTTATCATACATATTTCAATGATACAGGGCTAGAGCTTCCGGAGACCATAGAATTTGTAGAGAAGATAGGATACGACATAAAAGGGGAGGGGGATTCTTTTTGGAGATATGTAAGCAAATTTGGTCCGCCAGCGAGAGATTATAGGTGGTGTTGCAAGGTATTAAAGCTGACACCTACTAGGAAGGCCCTTAAATATCTAGCCCCAGGGGTGACATTGGTTGGTCAGCGAAAATATGAGTCCTCTGCTAGAATGAGAAGTAGGAGTATATGGAAAAACAGATGGCTCCCTGAATTCGTAACAGGAGCTCCTCTAAATGATTGGAGTTCCCTACAGACTTGGATTTACATAATGATCCGTAGAGTGAGGACAAATCCTCTCTATGAAGGTGGTTTTGAGAGACTTGGTTGTTACCTATGTCCGGCATCTCGCCTTTCGGACTACAGGAGGA
>JAVALV010000022.1:0-6430 GCA_032159055.1 Thermoproteota archaeon
AGACATATGCCGATTTCTTCAGCGATCATTACTAAATTTACTAATTAGAGCATCCACTTTATGTAGGAAACGAGCTATCTTTACTGCATTCTGACTTACCTGAAATAGCTTACCCTTATAGACGACCATATGCCTTACTTCCACACATTTTCCAGTTATCCTAAGGGCCTCTTCTGCAGCATGATGGAGATGTAGACAATGGGGACTTCCGTCTACCGTAACGACTTGAATCTCCCTTAAATCAACCCTAGAAAGTATCGAGGCTATTTTCAAGGCTATAATGTTTATGTGATCACGCTCAGGACATGAAGAAAAGCAAATTGAGCTATTACATAATTTATCAGTTATTTCCGGCCATTCTACAGGAATGCATTCTCCCACTATCCTAAGCACACCTTCCTTTCTCAATAAATGGGATCCAGCATTTGTTGACAGGAGATCCAAGATCAGTGATTACCACCCAGCAGATAACACTGAAGCTTATTAAGAATCTTGGGTCGAGATCGTAAATCAAGGTGACTCAGTTGAGCATAGTACTGATGAAATTCTTGGAGGTTATGCTTAGCGGAATAGGGGTAGGGCTGGTATCAGCAATAGCTGGAATAGGAGGGGGCACTTTAATGGTTCCCTTAATGGTGCTCGTACTAGGGATCGATGTTAAAGTGGCCATCGCTTCAAGCCTCCTCACTATAATAGTCACGTCAGCCTCTAGTTCTTCAGTTTACCTGAAGGAGGGACTGGTCAATCTCAAGGTAGCCCTAACTCTAGAACCAACCACAGCTCTCGGAGCAATATCCGGAGCGATTTTAACTATAGGACTGCCTTCCAGCATAGTGAAGAGGATATTTGGAGCTGGTCTAGTTGCAATATCGACAATAATGCTGCTAAGAACATTTACGAAGCCTAAGGAGAGTGGTGAAGTTAAACATTGGTTCTGGGGGATATTTTCATCATTCTTCGCTGGAGTGAGCTCAGGAATGTTTGGTATAGGGGGAGGAGTTCTTAAAGTACCTATTATGAACTTAGTAATGGATTTACCAATAAAGGAAGCTGTAGCTACTAGCTCATTCATGGTGGGCTTGACAGCTGCATCAGGTAGCATTGTCTACTCCCTTAAAAGGCTAGTAGATCCAGTCTTAGTTCTAGGGTTTGCCTCTGGCATAATACCTGGTGCCACATTAGGAGCTAAATCCCTCAAAGGAATAAAATCGAAGTATATCAAGCTAGTCTTCTCCCTGATCTTGATGTATGCTGGAATAAAGTTATTTCTCTGAGCTAGGCCGGGAGATGAATATGCCAGTTGATGATAAACTTCCAAACCTCCTCAGGTTTGGTGTAATAATAGGCTTATCTTTCCTAGCTATTGGATTAGTTCTCAGCTCAATCGGAGTTAATTCAGGATATTACTTCGAATATGCAGGATTCATGATAATAATAGGAACACCCATATCTTTCCTAGCCCTCCTTTCTATTAGAGAATTCATGGGAGGGGATAGGCAAATAGGTTTTCTCGCCTTAGCTATGTTGCTGATTATGGTCCTCTCGGTTGCTGTATCGCTTAGGTGACTGATTTGGCCTCGGGCCATAAGATCAGGCGTGAAATCGGGCGCAGATTGCTCGGTCTCTCAGTAAATTCTTTCTTCCAAGGTACGGCCATGAGCTTCACCTTTTTCCTTCTTCAGGTATATGGGGTGGAAGTACTTGGCCTCTCGGCTATGGAGATAGCAATTAATATATCATTAGGAGGACTCTCCACCGCGGTTACGCAGCCATTATGGGGATGGATCGTAGATAAGACAGAGAAGAGAAGGCTCCTCATATTAATTGGCTTCCTAGTATCTGGTATATTTATCTATGAAGTCTTCAACTCTAGGTCAGCCTTGGAATTTTACTTCGCTAATTCCATGCTTAACGCCTTCATGGGACTATCTAACTCTTCATGGCTTGCTGTTTTAGGAGATTTAACGCAGATAAGGGAAAGAGGGAGAGTATCTGGGATTACCGTTACATTGTCAACCGTTGGAAGCGCTATTTTTTCTCCAATTGCTGGCTTATTCATGGATATATACGGCTATCACT
Organism: Thermoproteota archaeon; assembly: GCA_032159055.1. GTDB lineage: Archaea > Korarchaeota > Korarchaeia > Korarchaeales > Korarchaeaceae > Korarchaeum. The sequence goes on from JAVALV010000022.1 coordinate 2,080, forward strand.
TGGCCAGCTTTGTCGGAGTATCCCAATTCGTGCTAGCAGCTTTGACCGCATACCTCATCCCAAAACCTAGAATATGTTATAAGGAAGAAAGAGAGATATCTGAGGATTATGTAAAGGGAAGTTATAAGCCTTTCTTAATAGCAAGTGTCTTATGGTCTCTTATATGGACCTTAGCATGGCCATTATTTTCAGTAGCCCAGATAAACGTGTATGAACTATCTAAGGCGGAAATAGGGCTTATGGGTACAGTGGCGAATGGGACAAGGCTTATACTTCAACCCCTATGGGGATACGCTGCTGATAAGATAGGAAGGAAACCTCTTCTCTTGCTTTCACCTGCCTTCGCATCAGCTATTCCCTTTGCGTATGCCATCGGGAGGAACTTCTCGCACCTGCTGATAGGAACCGCTATTGGCATGATAGGTTTCTCCATGTACTATACGGCCTCACCAGCCTATTTACTGGATGCGTCTTTACCATCAAAGAGGGGAGCGGCTGTCTCCACATTCAGTGCACTGACTTCCCTTACCACATCTATTGCCCCTCTCATAGGAGGGTTCCTCGGCGATATCTTTGGAATTAGAGAAGCCATGTTATTGTTGGGATTTACTCGACTTCTTTCAAGCCTTTTCTTCGTAAGGATACCTGAGACCCTCAGGAGAGAAGGCTCGAGACTATAGAGTAGGCTTCCTCTTTCACTGCATCTATGCCCTTATTTGCATCAATCGCTAGAAGTAATCCTTTCCTTTTATAGTAATCTACCAGAGGCATTGTCTCTTCATTAAATACATTAAGTCTCCTTAGTATTTTATCGTAGCAATCATCTTTTCTCTGGTAAAGATTACCTCCACATTCACATCTCCTGATATCTGGCGGTGGATCGTAGAATATATTGTACGTCCGACCGCAGGACTCGCATACTAAGCGACCCATTATCCTCCTAAGCACTGTCAGCTCATCCACATCAAAGTAAATAACTGCGGACAGTTCTATTCTATTAGACCTCAGAAAATTATCAAGCCATTCAGCCTGTTTAAGATTTCTAGGAAATCCATCTAGGATAAATCCCTTATCAACGACCTCCATTATCCTTTTTTGGAGGACTTGATACACTATTTCATCGGGAACAAGTTTTCCTTCCTCCATATAACTCCTTATGGTCTCACCTAAATTGCTACCTGCATTGGCTTCCTCTTTTAATAGGCTGCTCATCACGAGCCTAGGTACGTTGAACCTCTCAGATATGAATATGCCTTGAGTCCCCTTACCAGCTCCCGGCCTACCTAAAAGCACTAATCTGAGCATAAAGTACCCGCTAAGTCCTATCTCGCGATAAATATAATCTGTGCGCCGGTATGAATTAAAGCATATAAGGATGCCGAAGCTCTATTGCATATGAATGACAAGGAGATGTTTCAATTTCTAATGGATTTGGTGAGGCTTGATACTAATTCTGTAGAGAGGAAAAACTATTGGAAGGCAGCCCAGATGATAGAGGATAAAGCTAAGGAGATAGGTCTCAAGACCTATATCCATGTTCATAAGGATGAGAAAGGAGAAGTTCCCAACGTCATAGCTTGGAAGGATATAGGTGCCGAGAGGAATTTGGTTCTCTTATCCCACTATGATGTGGTACCGGCCAGAGGACCATGGAAGCTGGAAGGTAGGGAATTCAGTCCATTCGAGCCTCTATGTCTGAATGGAAGGATTTATGGAAGAGGAGCCGCTGATGATAAATCCGCTATAGCGCTCAGCTTGTCCGCTGCCGAGAGAATCCTAGATCTTGATAAGGGAAGATATAACCCTGTTGTCGTAGTAGTGGGAGACGAAGAGGTCGGGGGGACTGGTATATCAGCAGTCGCTAGGAGCGGGTTTGAAGAAGCAGGAATAAGCCCAGATAGAGTTATCGTAGTGGATGCTGCACCGGATTTCGTCGGTATAGGGGCGAGCGGTGTTGTACATGGGACCTTAATTATTAGGGGAAGAGGAGGTCATGCAGGAAGACCTTTCATGGCCATCAATCCAATTCATATGGCTATAGAGCTAGCTAGTAACCTATTAATAGGGTTTGCCCAGCAGCACTCATCCAGAATCTCTATTATACCTGCTCCACCAGGATCTCCTGTATCCAAGCTCTGGGGAAGGTTTAGCTTTACTATAATGAGGGCAGGTGATAAAAATAACGTGATACCGAATGAAGCCGAACTTGGATTTGATATGAGGATTATTCCGGATGATGATAAGGCAGATGCCATTGAGAGGTTCAAGGCTGCTGTACAAACAGCAGCGCTTAAGATAGGAGCCGAAGTTGATATTAGGATAGAGGAAACACTTAACCCGGGATGGATGATGGATCCAAGTCACGAATTTGTTAATGAGGTTCTCGAGAGCTACGAGAAGTACTTCGGCGAAAAGAGATTAGCAGGATCCTTAGGTGGAAACGATGGATTCATATTCGCTAGAAGAGGAATTCCGACTGTTTCTGTAGGAACTATAGAAAACGAAAGTAATGCTCATGGTGATCTAGAAAACGTCAAAGAAGAAGTGGTAACTAGGGTGAGAGATCTACTGGTGGATCTCATGTCAGAGTAAGGATTTACTTCTCTTGCCCTTCCTCATCGCTATGCTACCTTATTTACTTTATTATGAATCTGGGAGGCTCTATCCACTCGCTTCCACATTTAGGGCATTTGCTTGGTTTTCTAGGCTTTTTGAGATTTGAGAAGATATAACCGCATCTCCTGCATCTAGGCGGCTCCATCAATAGCACTTTCCCGTACTTCCCCCTTACTGTCTTAGCTATATGTTCTAAATGCCTATATATATCATTAGTCATCCTAGGATCTAATCCAAGGTCTCTAGCTATGTCGTCAACAGAAAGGGGTTCCTCCGCATCCAGCAAGAGCTCCATTATCCTCTCTCTTAAGCTCATCTGGAGGACATTTCCCTATGAATATTTAAAGTCAGGAGGGTGGATACCCTGTGAAGGCTAAGGAGAGGAAAAAGTTAATTAGGGCGAAGGTATGGGATTTATTGGAAAAGGAAGGAGTGGCGCTCTTTCCAAAGCCAATAAAGGGAAGGATTCCTAATTTCAGAGGAGCAGAGAGAGCAGCAATTAACTTAACGCTTCAAAGCGAGTGGAGGAAGTCTGATGTAATTTTCGTCAATCCGGATTCTCCTCAGAGATACGTGAGGATGCTAGGGCTGATACAAGGTAAGCTGATAATTATGGCAACTCCTAGGCTTAGAGAAGGGTTTATCATATTGAATCCAAGGAAGATCCTTCCTGCCAATTATGAAAAAGCCTCTACAATAAGAGGGGCCTTCAAATATGGAAAGAAGATAGGGCTGAAGTTACCTAAAATAGATTTAAAGGTGACTGGGTCTGTTGCAGTTGACCTTAACGGCAATAGACTTGGAAAGGGACATGGATATTCAGATCTTGAGTATGGCATTTTAGGTGAGGTAGGAGCGATAGACAGCAAAACTCCCGTAGCTACTACAGTACACGACCTTCAGGTGGTTGACGAAATACCAAGGGAAGAACATGATATGCCAGTCTATTTAATAGCCACACCTACGAAGGTTATGAGAACAGGGGCATTAGGTACCCCAAAGGTGATATGGGAGAAGCTGAGTGAGGAGTTCCTCGCTGAGATCCCGCTACTCAGGAACCTCATGGAGGATTAATAATAGTTTTTGTCATGGGAAGAAGTCCTTCATATGGGCTCTTTAGAACCATTAAGGTATGGGTCTTCTCCACATCTGGATGCTGAGCTAGCTCAGTTATGAGAAAAGTTGTCAATTCATCCATATTTCTTGCTCTGACTTTAAGGAGAATGTCGTAATCTCCCGTTATTATATGGGCCTCTTCAATCCAAGGCAAATCTGACCTTCTCTCAGATTCCTCCGTGATCCTCTCAATAAATGCTTCCTGATTAGATTTACCTTGAACAGGTTTACCTCTCCTTATCTGAACTAAGACAAATGCTGTTAAGCTATAGCCCAATTTCTTGAAGTTTAATATGGCTGTAAAACCTCTAATATATCCTGAATCTATCAGTTTTCTGAATCTGGAGGTTAAAGTTGTCCTTGGAGCCTTAACTTTCTTAGCTAACTCGGTAAGGGTTATCCTCCCATTCCTAATTATCTCATCAAGTATGCGGGCATCCAGTTCATCCATCGGGTTTAGTGAGTAGTTGGGAAATTAAAAATGGTTGCTCAAGCAAAACCCAATAATATCCCAGTCCAGTAGACTAGCGCAGCCAAGATGAAGGCTATCATCAACTCCATTATTATCGTTAAGGCTACGTACCTACCGACCCTGAGTTCAGTTATGAGAGCTGCTACT
>JAVALV010000023.1:0-4288 GCA_032159055.1 Thermoproteota archaeon
AGGCTTGACGAATTTGCCCTCTTTATTCTTCACTAGAGCAACGGGCATTTTCTCTTCCAAGGCAAAGGAAAGCTCTACATACCCTATAGAGTATTTTGTGGTTGTAACTACCTGAGCTATACCTTGATTGCCCTTGCCTCCGACTCCGTTACCGGCTTTATCTACAGGCCATTCCACGGTCTTTCCCACTAAGCTCAGGGGCCATATCCTTGGAGCTGCCTTATGGAGGAATGTAGTGAATATCTGGGTAGTTCCACTCGCATCGGATCTATGCACAGCTATTATTCTCTTGTGAGGAAGCTTTACTCTTGGATTTAAGGAGGCTATCTTAGGATCATCCCAGTATTGTATCCTAGCTGCGAAGATGGAAGCTATCGCTTCTCCATCCAGCTTCAGTTGGTTACCTCCCAGCTCAGGTAAGTTGTATGTGATCACAACCCCTCCTAAGATATAGGGCATCTGAACGAACTTTCCCTTCCACCTCTGCCATACAACGTTAGATACTGGTGGATCGCTACCAGCGAAATCTACAACTCTAGCGAAGAACTGGCTCTGGCCGGTACCGCTTCCTGTGGGATTATAGTTTATTACTATGTCTGGGTGCTCCTTGTGAAAGTCGATCAGCCACTTAATCAGCTGGGGATAGGGGAAAGTGGCTCCTGATCCTAGAAGCTTCACGACATTTCCTTCGCTTTTAGAGATGTTTTGCACACTTTGGGATGAGAGGGCAAGTCCCAGTATTACCGATGCTATCAAGACGACCAACAGGATGATCAATGGCCTCTCTATACTTACCACCTCTAGTCCATACTCCCTGCCCCTTATAACCTCTATTATGAGAGAAAACTATATAGTCTATAGTGTACGATATATACAAGTGCAGAGTAGGTTGCATGTAAGGAGTTTACAGTTTACTGGTAGGACCACATATACGGTCTCGCTCCCGAAGGAATGGGTCTTGTCCCTAGGTTTGGACAGGGGATCCAAGCTGTATGTGGAGACAATGCCTGATGGATCCCTGAGGATCTATGCTAACCCTAAAAAGGAGAGAGGAGCGCTATCTAAGGAGATATCGATCGATGAGGGAAGCGATCTTGGGAGCCTCATAAGGAGGATGATAGCTGCCTATCTAGCTGGCTTCTCAACTCTGACTTTGAGCTTCGATCCTGAAAGGAGGGACCTCGCTACTAAGGTTAGGGAAATACTGGAGTCTTCTATCTTGGGATTTAGCGTCCTAAAAGAAAGCAAGTCAGCATTCACTTTCTATTCAGTCATAGATGAGGAGAGCATAAACCTGAAGGATGCGGTCTTCAGGCTATATGAAGATGTGTACTACATGATGGACGATGCTCTAATGGGTATAAGGGAGAGGAACCTGAAGGTCCTGAAGGGGGTCATAGATCAAGACCAACTCGTAGATAAATTATACCTCTTTGTAGCGAAGCAGCTCACCAGCATGCTTATGAATCCATTTAGAGCGAAGGACTATGGATTGGAGACGGCAGCTGAAGCCCCTCATCTTTTTTTAGCGGTGAAGTCCATGGAGAGAATTGCGGATCATGCCTCTAGGATATCCAAGGAATCTATGTCCCTGATATCGGAGGGTAAGGATCTGCCTAAGTGGGTAGTGAAGAGGATTGAAGGTGCCATAGATCTATTCGATAGATCTGCAAAAGCCCTACTTAATCCTGAGAGCGACCTCGCATCAGAGGCAGCAAGGGTTATAGACGAAGCGGCTAGAGCTAGGGTCAGTAGGGAGATAGCTGAGCCACGATTGCAGATAATCCTAAATAGCGTGGATAGGATCCTAAGCTATAGCTTGGACATAGCTGAGGCAGTAATAGATATGCAGGCCATAAAGGAGGCAGCCAAGAACCTCAAGCAGTGATGGTAATGATATGTCTCTCAGGCTCAGGCTAAAGATATGAAAGGGAATCTAGTGAAGGAAGGACATCACTACGACCTCTAAAGCTCCTACCAGAGCTCCTAAAAGGGCATCGTTCAGGGAAATATATTGTAATTCCTTTCCAACGGCATCCATAAACATTTCCTCAAACTCCCTATCACCAACCTCATCGAACTTCCTCATAATATATTCCCTAACATCTATCTCGTCCTTAGCTCCCTCCAAGAAGGAGCTAGTTATTCCGAGGATTACATGCTTCAAAAGTGATTCCGTTATACCTTTCAGGACAGGTGGAGTTATCCTAGAAACGACAGGAATGCTCCCGTTCATCCTACTCTCAATGGCCTCCTTAACTATATTCGTAACCTCCTCCTTAGTCACAACTCTCTCAGAGATGACAGAAGCAATCCTATCTGCTATGGCGCCCTTTTTCTTGGGAAAGATCCCCTGTATTGTGAATGGACCTACTTTTATCGGTTTTATCGGATGAAAGAGCATCCAAATAGCTAACCTATTTGCTAGATATCCTATGACAGCACCGAACGCCGATCCTATGGGAAGCAGCAATATATTCATTTAACCACCCGGTGGTAATTAGCAGGGGGGAGGGTGTTATTAAACATCCGTCTACTTAATTCGATATCAGCTGGCATCGCGAACGCTATCTTAAGGGAGAGGTTGCTCTCTCCTTCATTCTCCCCCCTTTTCGCATGTATCTGCCCACTACAAAGGGGGTGGATCGAAAAGCCTTTAACTGAACTGACTTGTGCCTAGCAAGAGGTGTTTCCTTGGATCCCAAGTGGAGGAGCAGAGTAGTGACCGAGGGCCCAGAGAGGGCTCCCCAAAGATCGCTCCTAAGGGCTGTAGGTCTGGATGATGATGATTTAGAGAAACCACTAGTTGGAATAGCCAACTCATGGAACGAGATAGTTCCCGGCCATGTCAATCTGGATAGAGTGGCTGAAGCTGTGAAGCAGGGGATTAGAGAAGCTGGTGGCACCCCTCTCGAGTTCAATACAATAGCGATATGCGAGGGGATAGCTATGGGACACGATGGAATGAAGGCTCCCTTACCCAGCAGGGACTTAATAGCTGCTAGCATTGAACTTATGGCGAGGGCCCACGCCTTCGATGCTCTCGTCCTAGTTACGGCCTGCGATAAGATAACTCCAGGCATGCTCATGGCAGCTGCAAGGCTCAACATACCTTCCATACTAGTGAATGGTGGCTGTATGCTCCCAGGTACGGTGAATGGAAAGGAGATGGCATTAAGCCACGTATTCGAGGCCGTTGGTTGGTATAAAGCTGGAAAAATATCAGAGGAAGAGTTGAGGAGGATAGAATCGCTGGCAGTACCAGGTCCGGGATCTTGTGCAGGCATGTATACAGCTAATACGATGGCCATAGCATCAGAGGCCTTAGGAATGGCCCTTCCATGGACTTCAACGATACCTGCTGTCTCAGCTGATAGGATAAGGGCTGGAAGATCTGCTGGAAGATCTATAATGAAGCTACTGGATATGGGTATATAACCTAGGGATGTAATGACCAGAAAAGCTTTCGAGAATGCTATTAGGATAGATGTTGCGCTGGGAGGGTCAACTAATGCAGTTCTTCATCTGATGGCTATAGCCCGGGAGGCTGGTATCGATCTCCCCCTTGAAACCTTCGATGAGGTCAGTAGGGAAACCCCTCATATAGCGAGCCTCAATCCTGCAGGACCCCACTACATAGTGGATCTGCATTACGCAGGGGGAGTACCGGCCATATTCAGGGAGCTAGCGGATATGATGCATCTGGATCAGATGACCGTGTCTGGCCATACTTGGGGGGAGATAGTGAAGAGGGCTGAGGTCCTGAACAGGGAGGTGATTAGACCTAGAAGTAACCCCTATCACAAGCAAGGTGGTCTAGCGATCCTCTGGGGATCTTTAGCACCAAGAGGTGCTGTGATAAAGCAGGCCGCTGTCGATCCAACCATGCTATCCTTTAGGGGTAGGGCAAGACCATTTGATTCTGAGGAGGAAGCTGTCAGGGCAATATCCAGCGGGGAGATAGAGGAAGGGGATGCTGTTATCATAAGGTATGAGGGACCTAAAGGTGGCCCTGGGATGAGGGAAATGCTAACTGCTACCTCGATAATAGTTGGGATGGGCTTAGATAGAGTTGCTCTAATAACCGATGGCCGCTTTTCTGGGGCAACTAGGGGGCTAGCGATAGGTCATGTTTCTCCAGAAGCAGCAGAAGGAGGTCCCATAGCACTCGTTGAGGAGGGAGATGAGATACTGATAGATATCCCTAGGAGGAAGCTTGACCTGTTAGTAGATGAATCCACGCTTGAGGAAAGGAGGGCAAGGTGGAAGCCTCCTAAGCCTAGGGAAA
>JAVALV010000024.1:0-2982 GCA_032159055.1 Thermoproteota archaeon
GTCTCTCCTCGCTGCATCAGGAGGGGTATAAGGACTAGATTAGCTGAGAAGGGATTCATGATAGATCCCCAGACCACCCAAAAGGGAGATCAACTGACGGATTTGGGTGATCCCGTCAAGTACGTTGACGACGATCTATTCGGTTACCTAGCACCCGAGAAGGGGAAGAAAGAAGTCCAGCCTTCGAGAACCAGTCCGGTGAAGGTATCTCCCCTCATAGCCCTGCATCACACGGAGATAAGCGTTGAGTTTGCTGGAAGGTTCCCCAGAGCGGATATAAGTCCGGGAGCAGGAGAAGCGAACCCCGTTCCCTTCGAGATAGAGACCGCCCAATGGTTGGGGGGAATGCACGTGATAATCTCGGAGGATGTAGGGAGGTTCAGATCGGATGAGCTTACCAAGGAAATCGCTGGTAAGACGGAGGGAGAGTATTCATCCATGGTGAAGGCGCTGGGAATTGCCTATCAGCTTAAGGATGAGGAGAGGATTTCTAGACTAAAGGCCCTCATGGAGATACTAATAAAGGAGGGATGGACTTTTCCACGTGGATCGGAGGCTACAAGCCATCCTGAGTTTCACTACGCCATCATTTTGCTGAGTGAAAGTTTCGTACCAACAGCAAACGTGTTGAGGATGACCGAGAACATGGAGCTCGACTACGATGCTGTGAAGAGATCTCTGGAGCTTTACGACTGGAATGCTGCCTTCATAATAGACTACAGGGATATGAAGGTATTGAAGCTCCATAAGAATAAAAAGATCGGAGAAGAGACAGAAAAGCTCTCAGAGGGGGCGTTAGATGGCATTATCAAGGCTGTCACCGGTTTCCTGCTATGAGATAGGGGATGAGAGACTGGGGAGCTCGGGCGCCCTTACCTTCAAGGTATCTTTCGAGACGGCCCAGTTCAAGAAGCATCTGATAAAGCTCTACAGGGATACTTACATCGCCCCCCCACCATCAGCCATTTTGGGAATGGTAGGAGCTATGGTAGGGGTAAGGAGAAGGGAGTTGAGGGAATTCTCATGTGAGAAGGGGATCCTGACCGGAGCTGTCCTTCTGAGCTATGAGGGAACTGTCAACGAGACCATGACCGTTGTGAAAATGAAGGATTGGAGCAAGTACATTAGGACACCAAAAAGAAACGTTCTCCTCTACAAGCCAGAGTACAAGGTAGCAGTTGCATCTCCCGATTTAGAACTCATGAAGGAGTTGGGGGAGAGGATCTCTCGCCTAGACTTCGAGTTTGAGATATTCGGCGGGAATGATTACAACTTCGCATCATGGATAGGTGATGTGAGGAGGGCCAGACTCGTGAGGACCAAGGAGGGACATGGTTACTGCAGGCTAGAGGATCTGGAGGGTATTGATGGGAGCGGGACCCTCCATATAGATGAGGTCAATGAAAGTGGTGTTGTCAAATACGCTTTTGGGCAGGGAGTTACCCTCAAACTCAGGAAAGAAGCCCTGGCCGTTGATGATGGCCAAGACTCGATCCTAGTTCACGAGTCTTGGAAGTTCCTGAGGTGATGGGATGTCTGTGGAATCTCTTAGGGAGGAGATCGAGAACTGGCTGGAGATCAAGATGAAACCACCTGAGCTAATAGACCACATCAGGAAGAACCTCTCTAAGAAGCCCAATCTCGAGCCCGTAGTCGGGAAGAAAGGGAAGGGAGTTATAGTTATGGGGGATCTCATCGGGGTCAAGCACCCCGTGCTCAAGAAGCTGGCGGACCCCGGTAACATGTCTAAGAGGATTAACAGGGAGGCAAGTGATCTCATTGAGGGAATGGTAGATCTTATCGATGCGAGGAAAGGCGAAGACCTGAGGAAGCTTGAATCTCTAGCCAGGGAGTTCCTAGACAAGGCTAGGGAGATCTCCATTGATTTCATACTAAATAAGACCATAGAAGCTGAAAACGATCTTAGGCCAACGATGATGCCTGGAAGCGTGGGAAGGGATGAGATCCCAAATCTCTACATGCCAACCGAGGAATACGAAAGAGATGAGAGGGTGAAGTTAGCCCTCCAGCTATGCAGGTCAGTAGCGGTGGGGAACTGGATCTCCATATACTTTGAGGGACCATTCCACAACTACCTCAAGCAGTTGATAAGGAGCAAGTTCAACAGGCCATATCTAGAGAGCGAGGATATAGGAGCCTCAAGCTGGGAGATGAACGAACCGTTTGTCACCCTTTTGAGGATGATCCTTTGGGCTTATAGGGAGATATCTGAGGAAAGGGAAGGAGATGAGATAATAGAGATGATGAAATCCTCATCAGGCATAATCTACTTCACCCCAAAGAGCAAAGAGAGGTACACGGCCTTCTCCTTTCCTCAGCTCAACAGGTTCGTTGATAGCTGGCTTCAGAGGAAAGACAGGAGAAAGATCCTGGAGAGCATGCTCGATTCAGTCAAGCTGACGAGTTCAGTGGCTTATGGGAGGAGAAGAGATGCTGCCGCCAAGCAGGTCGAGCTGATATATCGCTACTTCAATCTCCTAGCTACCTCCCTGATCGAGAGGGCATCCATCCCATGGGAGCCCCTCAGGAAGATGGTAGATGCCATTATAGATCTGGCAGGGGCTGGCAGGTATAACGTACCCGTGAACCTCTACTTCGTCATGATGCTAGGTGAAACCGATGAGCTCGGATCTCCTCAGGAGAGTGGTGGATAAGGCAAACGGTATCCTCCAACTCGGTTACGAACTGGAAGATCCCGATGTCAAGGAGTCGCATCCCGGAAAGCCTCTCTCCAAGCATGTTTCCGAATGCTCTGAGCTCTCCTCACGGATATGCGATGTCTTTGGACTTGATAGGCGATTTGCTAGGTTTTCCGATGTTATATGTTCACTCCACGATCTTGGCAAGCTCCATCCTGAGTGGAAACCTGGCATCAGGAAGATAAAGCACTCGATCGAAGGGGCGGAGATCCTGAGCAAGTTGAGGGGGGATGAGTTGGGTAAGCTCACGGGCCTAAGCAGA
>JAVALV010000025.1:0-4827 GCA_032159055.1 Thermoproteota archaeon
CTGGAGAGCTATGCTAGAAAATGTGTAGTCTCCAATTTCTCAGATCTAGCCGCAAAAGGAGCTAAACCCGTATTTTTCATGGCTTCCATCGGGCTACCAGCCGAGATGGAAGAAAATAATTTCATCTCAATCATAAGAGGACTGGAGAGAGGATCTAGGGAATACGATGCGTATTTCACAGGAGGAGACTTGGGGGAATCCAAAGAACTGATATTGGCCGGGTTCTCCGTTGGGAAGATAATTAATAGGTTGGTTAGCAGGGGAGGATCCAAACCTGGGGACGTGATAATGACGACTGGTACTTTCGGCCTAACTTGGCTGGGATTTCAACACCTGCTGAGGGGAATGAGCCTCCCTGATCGCCTCAAGGAGCTCGCAATTAAGGCAGTCTACGAACCTAAAGCTAGAGTTGATGAAGGGATTCTTATATCAAACTATGCGTCCTCTTCTATAGATAGCAGTGATGGACTCTATTGGTCTCTGAAAGAACTGTCAAGAGCCAGTGGGTACGGTTTTCTGGTGAATGAGATTCCGTTGGATTCAGCAGTATCAAAATTCGTTGAGAAAAGGAATCTAGATCCATTAGATGTGGTATTTCATGGAGGCGAGGAGTACCATATAGTATTCACCGTCCGGAGGGAGGAGCTGCCCCATCTTAGGGCAGAATCCCTAAGTAAGGGGTTTAATTTCATAGAGATAGGGGTTGTAATAGAAGAACCTGGAGTTTTCATTGAGAGAGATAATAAGATAATTAGGGTATCGGAGGGTGGATGGGAACATTTTAGATCTCAATCTCTATAAGCTTATCCTTTTTTGGCCTTATTACCCTGACATTAAGACCCGCCATTGCTACCTTGCGTCCTACCTCCTCGAGTTCTTCATCAGTACCGTGGATAGGGATTGCAACTTTGGGTATTAGTGCTTTAATGATTCTAATTGCCTCGTTAGGACTTGCATTTGGAGATGGATTTCCGGCTGGTATAAACGCCAAATCTACCGGTGAAAATGCCTCAAACTCATGGGAGAATCCAGTGCTATCTCCATGAAAGATAGCCTTACCATGGAATTCTATGAGAAAGACGATCGGGTGTATCCCAGGATGAACAGCCCTTAAGGCATAAATTTTACCATCTAGTAAGGAAACCACCTCTCCCCCTTTAAGTTTCATGATCCTGTTTCTATCAAACCATCTCCTTACGAATCTAAAGACACCCTTATTGGCTACTATATAGGGATCGTACTCGTTAACTATTCTCCTTAGGAGAGAGGGGTCGAAATGACCTGTATGCTCATGCGTGTACATAACGATATCTATCCCTTCTCCATTCTCGAGGAGACCTTCGAGATCGCCAACTGAGAATAGGTCACCTGGATCGATTAGTATATTAAGACTACTCAGCTTTAGGAATATGGCTGAGCAGCCCTTCCATAGGAAAGATATCATATCCTTTCCAACCTTACCATATTACCCGTCCTTAATTTTATTAGCTCATCTAGGCCACTTACAACCTTACCAAGCGAGTTAACGCTCTCATTTAGCCTTATATCATCTAAAGCTATTAATAGCATCTTCTTAGCTGGAGAATATGCAACAAAGCCCTTCTTTAACCTATTTCTAGGTTTTTCAAGCCTAGTGTCTAGGGGAGCAGATATGTAAAGTAAATTGCTATCTCTCACAACCATTCCAACTATGGGGAGGTTACGGTAAAGCCTCTCTATTGTTATGGGTGATAAATGCCTTATCAATTCTATGGAAATTTTATTTAATAATAAGTCTGATTTTATGTATATTAGATACTTCTCTATGCCTTCTGATCTATTTCTCAAATATAGTTTCACCCCCGAGGAGGGAATTTACATAATGAGAGACTTCAACCCTCCTTCGGAGTTTTAGACCTCGCTCCCCTATAAATCCTTATCCTTGAATTACCACCAACATATATTACTAAACCCTCCTTCTCGAACTGTCTGAGTAATCGTCTAGCTACACTCACTCTTATATTATATTTTAAGGCTAAGGATTGAGGAGTTACTACCTTAGATCTCTGAACTTCCTTCTTTATTTGATCAAGTGTAGATGGCTTCACCTCGATATCTCTTATTATCTTCTCAGATTTCTCTGTACTCATATTAGATACCCTGGCCTAGAGTAAATGGTCCCATTTTTAACTTAACTATCCTCTACATCACTGGCTTCATCTCTCGCTCTGGATAAAGATTCCCTCAGTCTCTCCTCTTCCGCCCTGAGGAGATCTACTCTAGCCCTTCTATACTCTATTTCGTTATCTAAGCTATCTAATATTTTCTGTTTGGATTCTAAGTTGCTCAAAAATGAATTAAGTTCTCCCAGTGACCTAGATACCTCGTCTAATTTTCCTCCATTATCCGTGAGAAGGATCGCAAGCTTAGATAGATTACTGGAGAGTGGAGATATCTTCTCAATAATTAGAGAAGCTGCTTCCTTAATACGATTGGACATCTGACGTATGTCCTCACTTAGATCTTCTCTTATTCTTCTCAATTCCTCTATCTCTCCTATCAAGATCGTTTTCTGCGATTCTAGCTTACTCTTCTGCGTACTTAATTCACTAACATTATATCTTAGGGATTCCTCTTCTTCCTTCATTACCGAGATCTTCGATTCTAGGGAAGAGACCTCGGCTTTGAGCGCGGACTTTCTTGATTCTAAGGAATTAATTTCAGTTTTTATTCTCTCTCTACCCTCTTTAAGCGAATCCAGATCTTTTTCTAGCTCTTCTATTTGCATCTTCAAGTCCTCCATTTTCATCGTGCCCCTTGATATCTCTTCTTCAAGTTCAAGCTTCTTCCGTTGAAGTTCTTCGATCTCTTTGATGAGGGTCTCTTGCTTAATGTTCAGTGATTCAACTTCCTGTCTAAGCTTACTTACTAAGTTCCTCAGATCATGGATCCTCTCATCAAGCTCTTCCTTCTCTGCCAGTTTCTCATCGTAATCTTCGTGACTCATTCTAGAAAGATGATAAAAAGTTAGATTTTAATTTATTGGATAATGGGAATAGAGAAAAAGAGTATAAGGATGTATGCTACAAATCCCCTCTTCTTCTTGGATGGAGACACCTCGCTATACTCGTCTAGAGATATGGATTTGAATGTCATGAACATGGAAAGCAGCATCAGAGCTCCTAAGAGTGGGTTTATCAGGATAACGCCTATAACTGCCAGCCAATCTATCTTCCTTATCTTATCCGTTGGTATAAGAGAGTGGGCTATGTAGCCACCGTCCCATGGCATGAGGGGCATCGATATGAGGAACGTTATAAGGAGGGCACTCATGCCAGTTAAGGCTAAGGGAGATAGGAGAAGGACTTTATCCCCTCCAGGGGAAAGAACTCGCTCCATTAGGAAGAAAATCAGTGGAGTTGGAAGGTAACCAGCCTTACCTTCCTTGACCCAAGACTCAGCTACCTTAGATGGAACGGCAGGCGATTGGAGGAGACCTAAGAATGATATCATGATGGATATCATCAGGCCAGCCAGTAGACCGGACAGCCCGAGATCAAGCATTTCCTCCCTATTAACCAATGGCTCATCAATTACAAGTATGTCTCCTAAAGTGCCAAATCCAAGGGGAGGAGGGGGAGCAGGGATAAATAAGCTGAGCCAAGATTTCCTTTCATTCCACCTCTCGATTGTATGAGCGAGTCCATGTACCAGTAGAAATACGAGCATTGCTGAAGAGCTGATTAATATGTCACTCAAAATATTCGAATGGATACCCAGCTCCTCAAGTAACTTCCCAGTTCCACTAGCTACTGCCCAGCTAGAAATGAACACGGTACCAATTGCTAGCGTATTTAACACTGCTACTAGGTTCTTTCTAGAAGTAATCGGCTTTTTTCGCATAGATACCTTTAGTTTCAGCCGATCATCCTCTAAGTAAAGCTTAGGTGTTAGTTCCATTGATGAGACCTTATTCAGAATTTCTATGAATCTTTCTCTGGAATCCTCTGGAGATATGTTTGATAGGATGAATTCGACTGAATCTGGATAGTATGTGACATCCAGCACTTCAAATCTTTCAGAAACTATCTTCTCTACTGAGGGTGGTATTTTCGACATAGGGGATGTACCATCTGTTTAAAATATATGTCTCCCCTAAGATCTATTGTGATCCTGCAGGGGTATAGAATCAGACCTTTCAGACCGGAAGACTTAGAAGAAGTTGAGAGGATAAACAGGGTATTCCTTCCGGAGAACTATCCTAGCTACTTCTTTATAGAAAACTATAGGAGATTTCCCAATAGTTTCCTCGTTGCCGAGGGCGAAAAAGGAGAAGTAGTTGGATACGTCATGTGCAGGGTTGAAAGCTATTACGTTAAGAAGGCCACAATCTTACTTGGCCATGTACTTTCCATAGCGGTGAGCAAGAAACATAGGAGAAGGGGAATAGGAAAGGCATTAATGATAAAAGCTGAAGAAGGCTTGAAGGGTTATGGGGCCGATGCAATTTATCTAGAAGTTAGAGTATCAAACGATCCTGCCATATTGCTGTATGAAGGGCTTGGATATAAGAAACTCGGGATATTACCATCATACTATGCTGATGGAGAGGACGGTTATCTCATGTACAAGATGGTCGATGAATCTGTGAGTGAGGAAATGATATGGGATGCCTTAGGTAGGAGGGTAGTGAGGTGAGCCTATGAAGGCAATAGATCTCAGGGGTAAGAGGAGCCCCTTTCCAATAATTCAAATAGCCAAGGCGATCAAGAAAATCAATGCTGGAGAGACTCTGAACTTCCTTGTAGACGATAAAGATTCAATAGATGATGTCTATGAGTGGATTAG
>JAVALV010000026.1:0-6196 GCA_032159055.1 Thermoproteota archaeon
GTTGAAGCCTGGACAGTGAAGAGAGCCTTTTCCCCTTTGAAGACCGTCTTATGAGATGGTGAGATTGATAGGGTGAATTCGGGCGAGGGTGGGAGGACCCCGAGAGTAACATCAACGTAAACGCTTTGGGATGTAGAGGGATCCCTCCCCCTGATGGTTATCGTATAGGCACCAGGTGGAGTATAAACAGATGTCCTCACGGTCATCACGGAATCTGTGTCCCCAGTGGGGTTAAGCGGATTATCTGAGAACGTTATGGAGGTGGAGGGAGGTTCAAAGAATGCTGCGAGGTATACGTCGTTTGAGAATCCAGGTGTAAGCACATTCAAGCTTATGTGAAAGTAGGCAGATTCCCCTGCCCTCACCTTCACGTAGGTGGGAGTAATGCTCAAGTCGAAGTCAGCTGCATTCGTCAACACTGAAATGCTAGGTAAAAACAGGAGCATCAGAAATAAGAACCAGAGCCTTTGGCTGATCATTTCTCCCCTTGACTTAGAGGGAAAAGCTCATAAAGTTTTAAGGGCTTATTGCCATTCCAAGTTATAACATTTGGCGAATTCAGGCTACGCGTAAAGGTATGCCTTATACTCTGCATCGCTGGGCCAAGAACCAACATCTGAAGCTTCCTTCCTCTTCAAGCTAAGGTAGGATTCCAGAGCGGCCTCATCGAATATATCTCTTAAGTAGGAATTATCCGATTCCAACGCATCTAAGGCCTCATGAAGGCTTCTCGGGAGCCTCTTCACATCCGGGTTCGCTGAATAAGCGTTTCCATCGAATGGATCTCCAGGATCTATCTTCCTCCTTATCCCATCTAGTCCCGCGGAAAACGAGGCAGCAAATGTGAGGTAGGGATTGCAGCTCGGATCTGGAACCCTGAACTCTATCCTCTTCGAGTCCTTTATGCCCTTCCTATATACTGGAACTCTTACAGCAGCGCTCCTATTGGCTCTCCCCCATACCGCGTATATTGGTGCCTCATATCCGGGTACTAACCTCTTATAGCTGTTTACGGTGGGGGCAACTATTGCGGATAGGGAGCCTATATGGTCCAGTATCCCTCCTATGAAATATCTGCCCTCCTGACTTAGCTCAGCATAGCTGTCATTGGCATCGTAGAAGATATTCCCTTCGGAGTCCCACAAACTCATGTGGATATGCATTCCATTTCCATTATCTCCTGCTATGGGCTTGGGCATGAACGTTGCTATCAATCCCATTTCGCTAGCTACAATCTTGACAACCTTTTTAAGCCTCATAACATTGTCTGCCTCTCTCAATATTGATGAAGCCTTTATTGAAATCTCGGATTGCCCAACACCGACCTCGTGATGAGTTACCTCGGGGCCTAGCCTTAACTCAGTGAGCTCATCCAATATCTTGAGCTTCAGCTCGCGCAAGGGATCGGATGGAGGAGAAAAATGGTAATTTACCTTTGGCAAGCTTCCAAGTGTTGAAACAGGTTTTAAATCATTAGTTAGTACGGTAAATTCCATTTCTGGCCCAACAAAGCTCCTCATTCCTTCTCTCTCCAATACCTCCTCCATTCTAGCTGCTATTAATCTGGGATCCTTCGGAGATCTTTTACCACCGAATGGCTCCCATATCTCGCAGAGGAGGGAGAGAGTTCCATTCCTTATTACCGCAGTATCTGGATCAGGGATGAGAAGAGCATCACTCCAATGTATCTCAGAGAGCCCAACGCTACTGGCATCGAAGGCACCACTCCTCCTTGATTTGAACGCATTGAAAGAAAGTATCTCGCTTCTTAAGGTGCCGAAGAGGTCGACGTATTCTAGCTCTACGAACCTAACTCCCTTGGATTCGGCCTCTCTCACTATGTCATCGATTGTCGGCATATGTAATGGAAATATGTTGATATAAATCTCTTACTGAAGAAATCGATGAAAAGAAAGTAAAAGTCCATTATGCAGCTCAAAAAAGGTAAATAGTTCAGATTATCTCCTGAAATCACATGGTCAAGCAATACAGTAAATGCAGGTCACTAATACGTTGATTTCAATGATTTCAAGTCAAAAAATACACTAATGAGGGTGAAATTCGTACCTATAGTAGGCCCAAAATTTATTTCCCTCACCCGAGAGGAAATTTCAAGATGAAGAAAGTAGGAGAGGCATACCTCCCTCTTCATAGAGGAAAGGCCCCACCATGGCTCTTCATCAGAATGAAAGAGCTCGCTAAGCCTTTGTTATCAGCGATAGCCTCCGAATACGGGAGGATAGGGATACTCGAGAGGTTAGCTGATCCCATATGGTTTCAAGCCTTAGGCTGTGCTCTGGGATATGATTGGCACTCATCTGGAGTAACTACCGTCCTGACTGCAGCTTTGAAGGAGGCCCTTGATGAATTGGATCTAGGCGTGATGATAGCAGGGGGGAAAGGAAAGTCCGCCCTTAAAGCACCAGAGGAGATCGGAAAGATAGCCATGATATATGACTTGGATGCCTCTCCTCTCATCGAAGCCAGCAGGCTTTCAGCCAAAGTGGACAACGCTGCTTTGCAGGATGGCTTCAGTCTATACCACCACTCCATCTTGATAACCGAGGAGGGGGAATGGGCTGTAATCCAACAGGGTATGAACGCGCAACTGAGGATTGCTAGGAGGTACCACTGGTTGGGAAGCGAGGTGGATAGCTTTGTAGTTGAGCCTCATTACGGGATAATTAGCGAATCAAAGCCTGATATGGTGCTCAATTTGGTGGCTAGGGAGAGCGAGGGTGTCAGGAGAGCTTCAATAGATCTGATCAAGGAAGGACCTAGTAGGCTTAGGAGACTCATGAATGAATATAGGGTTCTGCGTATGCCTAGGAGGCTCGACTGGGATGCTATTGAGAGAGCGTATCAACTGAATCCCTCTAGCTACGAGGAACTTCTTGGGATTAAAGGGATAGGAAAATCTGCATTAAGGGCTCTAGCTCTACTTAGCGAGCTTGTTTATGGAGAAAGGACCAGCGTGAAGGACCCAGCTAAGTATTCATTCGCGTTTGGTGGGAAAGATGGGGTTCCTTTCCCAGTGGATTTGAAACTCATGGATGAGGTCATATCTTACCTCAGAGGTAGAGACCTCCCTAGGCCGATAAAAGCTAATCTGAAGAACTTGGAAGGGTATTTACATTAAAATAATTTATTTTTATTTTTTATCATATAATCTAATTCCTACTAGACATTGCTGCCATTATTACAGATTATCCCTCTTTAAAAGTAGACCGAAGATCCAGCAGCGGGATGAGCGTAGGCATGATCTCTCCTTCAAATGGTGAAATAAATTTATCCTTCATATCTAAGTCATAAATATATAATAAAATTAGCCGAATCAAGCTGATGATATCCTCTCTTTATTTTTATTTATTTTTATTTTTTTTCTAACTTAGAGCCACTCTTCCAAGCTGCTCCTTTTATTCTCCCCACCGATGTTCAATATCCTCCTCAGCTCGTCGAAGTCTTTCTCCAGCAGGGGCCTCAGCTTAGGATTGTATAGGGCAGCAGCGGGATGTAGCGTAGGCATGATCTTTCTCTCCCTACCAAAAAGCTCTAAACTGAATATCTTCCCTCTGATCCTCATTATAGACCTCTCCTCTCTACCCGCGAGCTTCAGCAGAGTTAATGCACTATGCCTCCCCAAGGCAACTATTATATCAGGATCTATTATCCTCAACTGCCTCTCTAGGAATGGGAGGCATGCAGATATTTCCTCAGGTTTTGGATCCCTATTGTTAGGAGGTCTGCACTTTACAACGTTCGTTATGAATACATCTTCCCTAGTAAGACCTATCCTCTCCAAAAGTTCCGTTAGTAGCTTTCCCGCGGCTCCTACAAATGGCCTCCCCTGAAGATCTTCATTTCTGCCAGGTGCTTCTCCAATGAAAACTATCCTAGCCTTGGGATTACCCTCACCTGGAACCGCATTTGTCCTATTCAGATGGAGAGGGCAGCGCTTACATCTCCTTATCTCTTCCTCTATCTCATTTAGGCTCAAATCCTAACCCTCGCCACTGGAGGCATGGCCCTCTTGTGCGCACTCTTGGAATTCAATTCTAGAATTCTATCTACATCTTCCCCGAACATATTCCTTAACTCTCGGACATCCATCCTAAGATCGAAAATAGCGTGAAGTATCAGGTCTATTCTACTGTAGGGGATTCCTATCTCATCCTCAGCTTTATGTCCTCTCCATAGCTGAGGGCTGCTTGGCTTCCTAACTATCTGCTCAGGGACACCTAACCATTCTCCTAGCCATCTGACTTGAGTTTTGTAGAGATCTCCTATGGGTAAGAAATCAACTCCCCCATCTCCATATTTCGTGAAATATCCTATGAGGATCTCGCTCCTATCTCCGGTCCCTATAACGAGCAGGTTCCTGCTGTTAGCAAAGTAGTAGAGAAGGGACATCCTTATCCTAGCCCTGAGGTTTCCTATAGCTATTTTATCTTGAATAAAGAAATCAGATCTCTCATAAGCTTCTACTATATCGGAGATATCTCTATACCAATGCCTAATCCCTAGGCTCTCTGCAACATCCTTGGCATCCCTCACATCTTCCTCTGGCGTCACATTTGAGTCCGGCATAATCAACCCATAAACGGAGTCCTCACCTAACGCTTTAACCGACAGATAAGCCACCACCGTAGAGTCAATTCCCCCACTCAGTCCGACAACAACTCCTTCAGTACCAGAGCCAGCTACCATGCCCTTTATGAAACCAGTAATGACTTCCGTAACTTTCTTCCAATCTAACTTAAGTTCTTCTAGGGAAAGCATAAGAGATCTAGAAGCTTATCTTTTTTACATTTTTCTTGCCTTCTAAGATGGTGCGCAAATTGAACTGGCTGGGGGCAATCTCGCTAGTGCTTCTGCTCTTTGTCCTCCTCACCCCTTGGTGGTGGATCGAAGGCTACCTACCTGATATGGGATATTTCAAATACGAAGGGAACCCTCTAACGTTTATCTGGTCATCTGGGAATAGATCCTCCTTGGGATTCGCTTTAAAGACCTTTTCCCGACTTTCAGACGAGGGAAGACTTCCTCCAGGAGCTAAGTATAGATCTGGACTCACCAAGTTTCTCCTAATGCTCAGCACAATGATGCTGATCCTCGGGGGGCTTTCAGCAGCTTATGCTCTAGTTAGGGAGGTAACGAACCCCTACTTCTGGGCAGCCTTTCTAGTGCTTCTAGCTTTAGTCTTCTATGAACTGGGCTTTCTGATAACAGAAGCACCAAGATCCCTCTCTCTCACTTGGGACGTAGGAAATGAGAGGGCATGGGTTAAATGGGGAGAAGGAATAGGGAAATACCTAGACATCACGCTTATCATTCTACTGGTGATCGCTGGTATCGTTAATAGGGTCTTCTATGAGTATAAGCCAGGGCCTCCTAGGCCTAGGAGGAAGACCGGGAGGTATTGGTGGTGAAACTAAAGGACTTAGAGGATAAACTGGAGGAAGCAAGATCGTACCTCAAGAAGGATCCGAGCAAATCTCTAAAGCTCATAAGGGAAATAGCTGAAGAATCAATGAAGATCGCGGCTCCAGAATGGGACCCTGATGAGGAGAGCTTAGCAGATTATTCATCGAAGAGAAGATATCCAGATTTCTTCCATGACATGGCTGATCGAATAGAGGGGTCTTGGAGATTTGCGAGGCAGGTAGATGAGTCAAATGTGCTGGGAGCACTTTCCTCAGTAGCATTCCTCTTGGAAGTGTTGAGGAGATTAGATTAGAGTAATCATAATGTAGGAATTAGTTAGAAGGGAAGTAGCTAGATAAACCTCACAACTTCCCTTCCTATTATCGCGTATATCTCAACGAATTTCTCGAAATTCGTCCCCTCAATCTTCTTCATCAGGATCTCCTGTATCTGAAAAGTTCCACTCGGATCTTTCATGTGGACCTCTATCCTCAGAGGCCTCTCCTTCCCTTTGAGAAGGTTAACTTTCTCCACAGCCAACGCAGAGTACTTATGTATATCATGTTTTCCCATCTTAAATGGGAGCCTCGCTCTCTCCTTTTCCATATCGCAACCGTCAGCCGTTGCCACAACCCCTGCCTCTATACTGGTCGGTCGGTATCTGCCCATGTGGCACATTATGGCCTCATAGATCATGCTCCCTACCTTAACGGACTTCTCCCTATCCACGTAAGCTTCCCTCACTATCTCATCAACGAAGGGACTAGCGAGG
>JAVALV010000027.1:0-5120 GCA_032159055.1 Thermoproteota archaeon
TTAAATTTAAATGATGAGCGACTTAAGGTGAACAAAGAGGTATGTCTCTATATCTCGGCTACTCGCATTAGTCCTCAAATGTAGTCCATGATATATTAGCTATCGCTACTGACATTATTGACTGGCTCCTTAATCTCCCTCGTATGTCACCTTCCTGCAGGAAAGTGTAAGAATTTTATACATTAATTAACTATCGCTGCCATATTTAGACGATAAAAACTCAAATATCCCTAAAGATAAAGAGAGCGTTGCACACAGTGATTCCCTCTCTTGACCGCCATTCTGAACGCCCCACCCAAGTACCACATTGACTCTTAAGCTTTACACGGGTAAATTAGTAACTATCACGGCCCTCAAGTTTTCGATGGGAAATCCTTTATCAGAAGCTTTCATCCTTCTCCAATCCTTTGTATTCTCTTAATTCTAGCTCTCAAGCAGCTATTCTAAGAAGTTCCCCACCTCTCCACTACACTTCACTTATGTTTAATCTATACCTTACGATTCCTTCATACTCTTTCCTAATCCCGATGCTTATCGCTTCTGTCTCGGGCAATTCTCCTCTCCCTTACATGTAGGGTAACTAAAAATTGCGGCGAGCTGGCAACTTTGTCTGCAACGGATCGAGTATAGAAACCCCAAACTATGAGAGTATGAAATCAAAGCAGTAAGCTGGGAGTAAGTTAATAGTTCTCCTCGTCTTAGTCCCACCTATCTGCGCAAGGCTCCTCTCTATGAAAATTACCAAGCAAAGGCAGAGCAAAACCCTATCCAAGATTTCTCGGTTAGGGATCTACTAGATCTAGCTCACCCTCCTTCCCCTTGAGGGTCACATTAACTAGCCGAAGGAAATTTCTACCTAAAATCATTTGCTCCCCAGGTACTGCCTCTACAATTCCCCTTGCAACTCCCTTAACATCTACCTCAAGGAAGTAAGAGTAGATCTCCTCTACCGAGCCATTATACACCTGAACCTTCACCAAGCTACCTGGCACTAACTTTAATTCCCTCAGGAGCCCTCTTGGGAAGACAGATATATCGGCTCCCGAGTCAATGAGGGCTTTAAGCTGGACTCCTTCTCCCCTAGGAGATCTTACTGCTACTTCGATTACTGGAGCAGGGGGGTTATACTCTCGAGAGTAAGGTACCCTCATCCGATCACCCGAGGGCTCGGCAGCTTGACTACTCTCTCTTCCCCGACGTAGCCTACATATATCAGAGTGTATCCAAATTTCTTGTATGCCTTGGTGGCTGCCTCTTCCTTAGAGTGGGCTGCTGATACAACCTCTCCATTCTTTACAGCCACGTACATTCCCGCATATCTCTTCTTCAGGCGGGGAAGCATTCTTTTGAAGGCCTTTCTCTCCCGCTCGAAGGCTTCCATGAGCTCTAAATCGAAGAAAGACCTCTTTGAATTAATATAGTTCCTTATTAATTCTTCTAAGACCTTACTCCTTTTCCTTTCTCCTCTCTCTCTTAAGACTATGATTGAGAAAAGTCTCCAGAGTTCATCATCTATCTCTATGGTGGTCTTCATCATCAGTATAACCTTCTAGAAGTATATAAGTATATACATACATGCTATTTTATGGGCCTATGAAGGAGCATGGCCGTCCGAAAATACGCGCATTTAAACAGCATCAATCCCTCAACTCAATAGGCTTTCCTAGAAAGCAGATGTTGTGGTATAGATGATCGGCCGCTGTGGCTAAATCAACTAGGATGTTGCTTGTTGTCCCCTCTAGACTCTTTTTACCATAGCAAGCCTATTGAAGCCCTAGAACTTTTCTGAAGACGCGAATGACCTCGACTATGAAGTTCATTCTACTTCCCTAAAGAAAGAGGGCGGAGGGTAAATACCTCTATAGTAATTCGGGTCCCTACCTACCATATATAGCAGGGGCTCTTCCCATAAGATCTCCAGAACTTTCATGGAATATTGGAATGTACGGAAGAAAAGATTTAAATCAGATAATCGGATGTTGCTAGAGGAACCATGAAGAGAAGGCTCCTGATCACGGGAAATAAGGTGCAGGATATAGGATATCGTATGTTCCTCCTTAATTTGGCTAGCGAACATGATTTAATCGGTTTTCAGGCTAAAAACTTAAACAGAAACGCTGTTGAAGTGGAATACGAAGGCCCGGATGAATCTGTTTTGGCCTTCGAGTCTGATGTAAGAGAATTCATCCCAGAAGGCGCTGAGGTTGAAAACATAGTATTTGAAGACTACGATGGCCCTGTTAAGGACATAGAGAAGTTCCGTTCATATTTTACGACCCTTCAGCTGGGTAAGATGATAGAAGTAGGGCTTGAGATGGTGAGAAAACAAGATCTTATGCTTGGGAAACAGGATGAAACCCTAGGTGAGCTGAGGGCCTTCCGTCAGGAGAGCAAGCAGAACCAGGAGCTCATAATAAACGAGCTGAGGGGGGTCAGAAAGGATCTCAAGACCATGATGGACGAAAGATTGGTGAAAATAGAAAGGGATTTGGAGGCCATAAAGGCCAAGCTTGGAATAGGATGATTTACCCATTAATGACCTCCCTAACCCTAAGCGATCTAATTTTCTCTATATAGGGGCCATATCCCTCTGATCGGTGGAAGTGCTTTTTCTCTACTCTTTCAATCAAATTTGATTGAAGTTGTAGATGGAGAAGAACTCTATAAAGCTATTTCTCTCCGTCCCTTCTTCGCTCTCATGTTTTCCCTCGGAAGTTCTCCAAATCAAAAGCTGGGCTGGAAGTACCTAGCTGGGAAGCTGGCCATATTATCCGTAATTTCTCATAGAGAAGATAATCTTAATTGCTGATACATCATTCGCATCCATGTGAGGGCCGCATTACTGAAATCTGTAAGGAAGATAGAGCTAGCTAATGTTCCTGATCCCTTGCCTCCAAAGGGGTGGGTTAGGCTGAAGGTGAGGAGGGTCGGGATATGCGGTACTGATAAGGCCATGTATCTCGGTAAATATCCCCCTAGGAAGATCCCCCTAATACCTGGTCATGAGATATACGGTCTTGTTGATGATCTCGGAGAGGGTGTCGGGGAAAAGTGGATGGGTAAGAGGGTTACAACTGAGATAAACGTTGCATGCGGGAAATGCTGGTACTGTAGGCATGGGATGAGGGTACATTGTCCTCATAGAGAGGTCTTAGGAATATCTCTCGATGGAGGCATGGCAGATTATGTGATAACGCCTGCTGAGAACCTTCACTCGGTACATGGGTTGAGCGACATTCAGGCATCCTTCGTTGAGCCTCTGGCAGCTACTGTAGAGATGATAAAGCAGGCTCCTCCAGAAGGTAGCAGATTCCTCGTGCTTGGAGCTGGTACAATAGGCTTGCTTTCAGCTCAGCTTCTTTCTTCAATGGGAGATGTGAGTGTGGCAGCTAGAGGAGACTCCCCGAAAGCTAAGATCGTAGACTCCTTG
Organism: Thermoproteota archaeon; assembly: GCA_032159055.1. Taxonomy (GTDB): domain Archaea; phylum Korarchaeota; class Korarchaeia; order Korarchaeales; family Korarchaeaceae; genus Korarchaeum. The sequence goes on from JAVALV010000027.1 coordinate 3,431, forward strand.
GGCCTCAACTTCATCCCCCTTGAAGATCTCGGTAAGTATATGGAATCCAACACCCCAGAGGGTCAGGGATTTGATTACGTAGTAGAGGCGACGGGGAGTCCCGAAGGCCTGCTGATTGCCGTGAGAAGCGTGAGGCCTAGGGGAACGATAGCAGCTAAGTCTACGCACGGGCTTCCCGTTAAGTTCGACTATACCTCCCTCGTGGTAAGGGAGGTAAAGCTCATTGGGAGCAGATGCGGTCCCTTTGAGGATGCGATAGAGCTATTGAAGGAGGGGAGGATCAAGGTGGAGGAGCTAGTGACGTCGGAGTATCGCCTTGAAGATGTGAGGGAAGCTTTCGAGGCATCCCTGAGGAGGGATCAAGTGAAAGTACACGTCTTACCGTGACAGGTATTTTACGGTCATCTTAGGCTCGATCATGTCAAGAAATCTTCCAGCAGTTCCCATAAACGCTCTCCGCTAGCTACTATTGGATCGCTTGATGGCACCTAAAAGGTTCACTTCAGCTCCGAACCATTTGATTTTAATATTACCTTGTGCAATAGGAAAAGAGGACTCATGAGGAGAGGTGTATCTAAGACTGTTTTATCCCTTGTAGCTCTCCTTATCGGGCTTTTGATCGGTGCTGCCGCTGGATTTTCTGTTCCCAGCAAGACTGTAACTAGGACGGTTACACAGAGCAAGACCGTCACGGTTACTAGGACGGTGACGCCCAAGCAGACCACAACTACTACAACAGTTACCACAGCAGCTCAGAAAAAGAAGGTGAATGTATTAGTCCTATTTGATGTTGGGGGCAGAGGAGATCTGAGCTTCAATGATATGGCTTGGCTAGGTGCCCAAGAAGCCCAAAAGGAGCTAGGTGTGAATGTATCCTATCTGACACCCAAGTCCCTAGCGGATATGAAGCCCCTCTTAGAGGATCTATCCAGCAAGGGCAAGTATGATCTGATAGTGCTGGTTGGCTTCCTATGGACTACTCCACTCAATGAGACAGCTAGCAAGTTTCCCAATCAGAAATATGCCCTTATAGATTCGACAACAGGTGTCCCAAGGCCAAATGAAATGGATTTGCTATTTAAAGAGCAGGAAGTCGCCTCCCTCATAGGTATAATAGCTTCTGGTATAGCCCATGAACTGGGAAGCAATAAAATCGGAGCCTTGGTAGGGATGGACATACCTCCTCTCTGGAGATTTCAAGTTGGCTATTACTTTGGAGCCAAATACTATGAGAAGAAGACAGGTAACCCAGTCAATGTTGTCTGGACCATAACAGGTACTTTCACGGATCCAGCCACAGGTAAGCAGTACAGTGAGCAGATGCTGAAGCAAGGGGTTAGGGTGATCTATGGACTGGCCGGAGCCACCCATCTGGGCGCATTTACTGCTGTCAAGGAATGGGATGAACAGCACAAGGAGAAGGCATTCGCAATAGGAGAGGATGCCTCCCAGGAGTGGATAGATCCATATCACATATTCATGAGCGGAAGGAAACGTGTTGACGTTGCAGTGTTCACGGCCATAGAGAGCGTCGTTAAGGGCACGTGGAAGGGTGGAATACATGAGCTCGGACTCAAGGAAGGTGGAGTAGGCATAGCTACGCTGGACGAGGTCAAGTGGTTCGCAGAACAGGCATACAAGGTAGGGAAGCTCAAGGGCATGACTCCCGATCAGGTGGTCAGCATAGTGA
>JAVALV010000028.1:0-2932 GCA_032159055.1 Thermoproteota archaeon
AGATTTCATCCGAGAGGCGACGTATTCGACTTCTCTGAGCTTATCGGTCGGGTGAATAAATGATTCCCGGATTTAAAGTAACCCCATGGGAGGTTAGCGGGGAGTTCGTAGACTATAATGAGCTAATCTCCCTGTTCGGACTAGATATACTCACGACCGAGGTGAGGAACCTATTCAGGGAGGTATTTGGGGAAGAACATTACCTGATAAGCAGGGGAATCTTCTATGCCCACCGCTTCCTGAGACTGGCGCTTCTGGATATCGCATACGGAAGGGCAAACGTCTACATATTCACTGGGAGAGGAGCCTCGGGGCAGATGCATATAGGTCACCTCCTCCCCATAACCCTAGCCAAGTGGATGCAGGAGAAGCGGAACTTGGAGTTCTTCTTTCAGATATCTGATGATGAGAAGTTCGTTCTAAGGCCAGATCTTAGCTTGAAAGATGTCAGGGGGTACGCCCTAGATAATGCCCTGGACTTCATTGCCCTCGGCTTCGATGAGAGAAGGACCCACATAATCTGGGACACGGAAGTATCATCTTGGCTCTACCCTCTAAGCCTGAAGCTAGCCAAGGAAGTAAGTCTATCTGAGCTGAAGAGCCTGCTAAAGATAGATGATTCATGGAACGTGGGTATATCGTTCTATCCGGCCGTTCAAGCAGCTCCTGCTCTCATGATGGAGCTCCTGACCGGGAAGCCGCATAGGGCCATAATACCGATGGCTGTTGACCAGGATCCCATGATAAGGATCTCCATACTGCTAGCCGATAAGCTGGATCTCAGGAAGCCTGGCATAATTCACAGCAAATTTCTACTGGGCTTGAAGGGAGAGCCCAAGATGGGCACGAGGTACTCCGAGTCAGCCATATTCCTCACAGATAGCCCGGAAAAGGTGAAGGATAAGATAGAGAGATCGTCATGCGCACCTCCAAGGAGATGCCCCTCCCTCTCATACCTAAGGGCCTTCGACCCGGATAATGAGTCCTTCTTCTCCATATGGGAGCTGTGCTTCGAGAATCCAGAGGAAGGTTGTAAAGCGGCTAAGAAGAGAGCTAAAGAAATACTCGTTCCTTTTATAGAGGAGCATCAAGCTAGAAGAAGGGAGATGTCTGACAAAGTAGAGGAATTCCTCCTGAGGGAATTACCTACTTCCTTAGAGGGTTTTTAATCCTCGAAGATCAGGCGGTTAAGGTTAAAGGCTAATACGTGATTATGTTAAGGGTTAATATGAGCATCGAAATAGTGGAGAGGGCTCCCGAGATAAAAAACCCTATACTAATACTGGCTGTCCCGGGTGCCGGTCTAGTTGGAGTGATAGCTGCAGATCACCTCATAAGGACAGCTAATTTAAAGGAGGTCGGGAAAATAGATTCGCCCATCTTCCCTCCCGTTATAGGGGTCAGAGATGGGGTCGCGATGCATACGGTCAAGATATACGGTGGTGATGGTATCTACGTTGTTAAAGCGGAGGTCCCCCTTCCTATAGATCCCCTGTTGAAGTTGACTGTCGCGGTTCTGGACTGGATAGCGAGGAAGAGACCAAAGCTAGCGATGATCGTGGGAGGAGTTCCAGAGGAGAACAGGATAAAGATAGAGAAGCCACAGGTCATGACTGTTTTCAGCAGTGATGAGGCCAAAAACCTGGCCAGAGATCTGAAGGGCCAGCTCATGAAGGAGGGCTACCTATCTGGTTATGCTGCTTTCTTCCTCAGGGAAGCGGCCAGGAGGGGGGTACCAGCGGCTGCTCTCATGGTCCAGAGCTACGCTACGTACCCGGATCCGGGAGCTGCAGCCGAGGTGCTGAAAGCTATAGAACCGATTTTAGGATTCAACATAGATCTAAGCCAATTAGAAGCAGAATCCGAGACGATAAGGCTGAAGTTGAAGGAATTGATGGCCAGGACAGTACAGACGGCGAAGGAGTCTCCCGCTCCCGCTTACATAGGTTGATTCGTGGGAGGGATTACCATGAGCTGGTTTTATAGAGAAGTTAGATGGGGCTACTTCTCAATTAGGGATGTTGAGGAACCCCTCTATGATGTTAAGGTGACTAAGGACGGTGTTATAGTAACTGTAGACCTTCCAGGAGCGACTAGAGAGAACCTAAGGATAAGCGCGAGCGAGGATGCCATAATGGTGGAGGCCACCTCCAAGGTAGGTGGGAGAGAGATAAGATACAGGAGATTGATAAGCATGCCCATCCCCATAGATCCGGAAAGGGTCACAGCTAAGTTATCTAATGGAATTTTGCAGATAGTAGCTCCTCCCAAGGAGGCTGGCTTTAGGAGGATTAAGGTGGAGTGAATTGGTGAGAGAGAGGATAAGCTCTTCATAGAAGTGGCCAAGGTTTACGAGAGGATAGAAGCAACTACAGGAAGGCTTGAAATGATAGATTACCTGAAGAAACTGTTCCTAGAGACACCTCCCGATGTCTTAGATAAGGTGGTCTACCTGACCTTGGGCAGCATAGCACCGGCCTATGAAGGAATAGAGTTAGGTGTCGGGGAGAAACTCCTCCTAAAGGCCCTATCCATGGCTACAGGGATATCTCAAGATAAGCTGGAGAAGAAATATCCGGAAATAGGGGATATAGGTAAGTTAGCCGAGTGGTCCGTGGAGAACAAGGTGGCCCAGTCCTTCTTCCAGGAGGACCTCACGGTGAACAATGTGTTCGATACCCTCCTGAAGGTCTCGCAAGCAACTGGTGATAAGGCCCAAGATATGAAGATAAGGTTGTTGGCTGGACTTTTCAGCGATTCAAAACCTCTTGAGGCCAGATATATAGCGAGGATAGTGACTGAGAGGCTGAGGCTCGGAGTCAGGGACATGACGATCTTGGATGCCCTAGCTGAAGCCTTCCTTAAGGGAAGAGCCTTCAGAGATCAGCTTGAGAGGAAATATAACATATTCCCAGATATAGGTAAGATAGCG
>JAVALV010000029.1:0-5622 GCA_032159055.1 Thermoproteota archaeon
GTAGGAGGATAGGTGTCACCGAGAATGTAGTTGCATGAGGCCCTCCCATTTCTCCAGGACCCATAATCATGGCGAGGAGAAGAGATGTACCATATCCGAGCAACATTCCAGATATTATAGCAATACTGCTCATTAGGATCCCTTCGAAAAGGAAAGATAGGGATATATCTCGTTGAGAGGCACCCATGGCCCTCATCACTCCTATTATCCTCGTTCTTTCTGTCACAGCAGTGAACATTGCGTTCATTATGCCTATTGAGGCCACAACTATTGTCATCGCAGCTATGGCTCCTAGGACTAAGAGCGACATGTTGACAACGGTATCCAGCTGCTTCTGAACGTCCTTCATCGCTATCGGGAATGCCATATCGCCATACTCATCACTAAGCTGATCGACCACATAATCCACACTATCAACGTCATCTGCTATTATTGCTAGAATTGTATACCTTTTTTCACCCGTTAGCTTCACATAAAGTCTTGTAGCGTAATCTAGAGGAGCTAGGACTGATCTGTCCACATCTGCCACGATAGATGTCCCATAGGGAGCTAATATCCCATATATCCTAGGTCTAGTAGTTAGAGTTCCATCAAAGGAGAATTTAGCATTAAGTCCTACTAAATCTGCCATTTCATCGGGAGGAACTTCCTCAAGTAATTTTGAACCCAATATCACCGCTTCTTCTTTCTGATTTGATGGCCAATCCCCATACATCAACTTTATCCCTGGAAATACATCTTCCACATAGTTCATGTCTACTCCCATTACTACATAGGTTTTCGACTTGCCTAAGAGGGTAGAGTTCATGGGTACTCTTATCAGAGGCATAACTGCTTCTACTCCATCCATATCTTCTATTTTATTTATGTCCAGATCGCTGAAGCTCTTCTCCCTAGCTGTAAGATATATGAGCCTCATGCTGCTTCCCTTAAATATGTCCTTTAAGGCAAAGCCGTAGCCTGTAGCAAATGATATGACAGCAGTCAGTGTTAGCACTCCTAGGAATATTCCAAGCAATGTTAGAGTCGCTCTTTTCCTTCTACTCATCATAGCCTTGAAGGAGAATTTCACTATATCACGGAACTTCAACCTCTTCGGACCTCCTTCTTCCAAAGGCTATTTTCCCTAGGATTATGCCTATTATTAGACCGGCTAAAGCCCATATTATCCCATATTCCGGATTCATTAATGCTGCTTGCCTAGATTTGTTAGAAGCCATTGATGTTTGACCCTCTACTGCCACTTCTCTCCTAGATTCCTTCCAGTTTTCTGGAGATGCGAGGTACTTGACAGTAACCCCTATCTTCTGTGATAACTCATCTGGACTAACCTTGCATGAGAGGACGAATCCCGTACTCTCACCATTATCCAACTCCCCAAGATATGTGGACGTACCAATACATGCCCCAGAGTCTATTGTGACGTTAACGTTATCCGCCTCTCTGTTTCCAACGTTAGCTAGATTACCTCTTATTCTCAGTCTCCCTAGGCTATAGCTAGCATCTAAGGAGGATATTACAACTCTAGCTTCCTCTATCCTTCCGAAACCAACTTCTGTCGTGAACTCCTTTGTAACATCCTTGCTATCCTCTTTCTCCTTATAGGTGAACTGTAGATTCAGCCTATATGATTCACTATCTTCAGAGGGAAGAAGGCTCAAGCTGATATTTCTAGAATCCCCTGGATTTAAATCGCCTAAATCGAAGAGGGAAGGTCCTAGCACTGTTAGCGTCTTAGAGGAGAGCTGAAGCCTAACTCTTTTAGCAGTTTCATCTCCTACATTCTTCACTATCAGATTCACATCGTTAGATATGCCAGCGCTAAGCATATGCTTACCTGACAATACTATTATGCTAGGTGAAGTTTCTTTACTATTTTTCTCCACAAGCGGTATGTTAAAGACCTTTGAAGCGCTGTATTCCTTCCCTCCGCTTGAATAATGAACCACGACAGCAACTTTATCAGAGTCTTGATCGATATTCTCATCGACGTATGCTCCTATATCATATTTCACTGCGGAGCCCGGTGTAAGTAAGGCTCCACCACTTATGCTTGGGTTCAATATCTTAATGAGAGGAGCACTTAGCTGAACGGAGGTTATTATTGCATCTTCTTTGCCCATATTCTTCAATGTCAGGTACAGAGTTGATGATTTTCCCTTAACTCCCCTTCCGGCTAAGGTAAAATCTATGGTAGATCTCCCCTTAACCTCCAGCTTGAAGTGAAAATCATTAGATCCTTTTTTGACGACATCACCGTCTTTGTTCAAAATTTCATAGGATACATTGAGATCAAAATTGTACCAGTTGGGAGGAGTCTTCGTTGGTACCTCTACATTGAATGTGAGTAAGAATCCTTCTCCGTCCTTAAAGCTTTCTTTTGCCAACTGAATTCCCGGCAACAACGTCTCTTTGTTACCTCCATTTGGATTTTTAAGAGGGTTTGGTATTGTTAGAATTGCTTCCAAAGGCCTAAGCGTATGATTCTCTTCCACGGAAACTTGAAATGCAACGAAAAGAGGAACTATACCGTCTCCTGAATGCACTACTATAGAACCTTTCTGGTTCCCCCAACTATAATCAACAAGGCTTAAACTTCCCTTCATGGCAAATGAAGGGGTTAAAGGCAAGAGCAAAACTAATAAAAAGGGAATGGCAAATTCACGCCTTAACATTAGGAACCACCTCACCCAAAATAATTCCATCTCTAATCTTTATTATGCGATCAGCAGCCTCGGCCATCCTCTGATCATGAGTAACCATTACCACGGTCTTTCCTTCATCACTTAGAGATCTAAGCACTTTCATGATCTGCAGACCGGAGTTCGTATCTAAGTTCCCTGTAGGCTCATCTGCTAGTATTATCGATGGGTCATTTGCAAGAGATCTGGCTATCGCTACCCTCTGCTGCTCACCGCCAGAAAGCTCAGATGGCTTATGATTAGCTCTATGTTCTAATCCAACAGCCTTGAGAAGCCCCATTACTCTTTTCCTCCTATTTTTGCGATACTCTCCGATGGCTAAAGCTAACTCGACATTTTCGGCAGCGGTAAGCCATGGAACTAAATTGAATGTCTGAAATATGAAACCTATTGTTCTTCGACGGAGTAATGTAGCTCGCTTGTCAGTCAATCTCACCACATTCATTCCCAATATCTTCATAGTACCTGAAGTCGGCTTTGTTAGGAGCCCCATTATACTGAGCAACGTCGTCTTTCCGCTACCAGAGGGACCCATTATAGCGACAAACTCTCCTCTTCTAATAGTTAGTGATACTCCTCTAAGTGCCTCTACGTAATTTTTTCTCGTTCCATATCTCTTTCTTACATCTAAAAGTTCATACACTGGTACCTCGCTGTCCATAGGCACACCTTTTGTGTAAGAATTTAACATAGCTTAGTTAATAAACATTGCTAAGTAACTTTTTTTGTTTTTGGAAGCCCCAAATTAGTTAAAGGGGGATGTAAATCGATCGGAGAAAGGGTTAAAGACATAAGGGATCTTGTAAAGGATGTAGAAAAAGCTGTTGTAGAGGCTATTGGAGGAAAGGATCGTGTGATAATAGGAATAAGTGGCTTCGGCTCCGCTGGATATCCCAAAGTCACTCCTGAGACTATAGCAAAGCTATATGATGAGGGAAGGATATCTACCCGAGTTACCCTCTTAACAGGAGCTTCAGCCTATAAAGTCGATCAAGTGTTGGGGGAGAGAGGTATTGTAAGGAGGAGATATCCTTACCAATATAGCCCCTTGATGAGGGAGCTCATTAACTCTGGTAATGTCGAGTTTTACGACTATCATTTAGGTGAGTGGCCTCAGTATATTAGATCTGGATTCTTAAGCAAAGCTGTAGGTGATATAGACATAGCGATAGTAGAGGCAGTCTACGTGGATGAAGAAGGGATAGTACCATCTATGAGTGTTGGGGCCGTGGATGCATTCGTCTCAAGGGCCAAGAAAGTGATCGTCGAGGTTAATCCGGATATACCGATGGAGCTGATGGGAATCCATGACATATATTCCCCGGGAGTTCCTCCTGAGAGGGATCCCATACCTATAAGGGATGTAAGAGATAGAGTTGGAACCGACCGGTTAAAAGTGCCCAGAGGTAAGATAGCTGCTATAGTGGAATCTGGTGGATATGATAGAGGTGGAGATGTGGGTGAGCCCAGCTCTATAGAAAGGAAGATAGCAGATAATCTCCTTAATTTCCTGCAGGAGGAGATTGATGCCGGAAGGATACCTAGGAAGATGCTTCCTATAGAATCTGGTGTAGGGACCGTCCAAGATGCTGTTATGTCTGCCATGGCGGAAGCAGGCATTAGAGGACTTAAAGCATGGACGGAGGTGGCTCAAGACTCTTTCTATAAGATGGTCGATGCCGGAGAGATGGAGTTCATTTCTGCTACCTCTCTTATGCTATCGCCTAGGGGAAGAGATTTCTTCTTCGATAACATCTCGGATTTCAGAAAGGTAACAGTCCTTAGACCTCAATCAGTTACAAATGACTGGGAAGTGATAAGGAGGCTTGGTGTTATAGCGATGAACACGGCCGTGGAAGTGGATATCTATGGTTTCGTAAACAGCACTCATGTGATGGGAACCCATATAATCAACGGCATAGGAGGCTCGGGTGATTTCGCTAGGGCCTCTTACCTGAGCATATTCATAACCCCTTCCGTGAGGAAAGGAGGAAAGATAAGCTGTATAGTGCCGATGGTCAGTCATGTTGACCACATAGATCATGACGTAGATGTTATAGTAACTGAGCAGGGTGTTTGTGATTTAAGGGGTAAGTCACCTAGGGAGAGAGCAGCTGAGATAATAGATAGGTGTTCTCATCCGAGTTACAGGGATGCATTACGTGATTACTTTGAGAGAGCCGTCAGGGAAGTAGGTGGACATATGCCCATACTCCACGGTGAAGCACTATCATGGCACATGAAATACAGGGAAAAGGGAAGTATGGAGGTGATATGATCCTATGATTCCATTTAAGGACAAGAGGCCTTACATTCATGAAACAGCTTTTATTGATCCAGGAGCTAGGATAGCTGGAGATGTATCCATTTTAGAAGATAGTGCTATCTATTTTGGTTCTGTTATAAGAGGGGATGACGATTCTGTGGTAATAGGACCTGAAACGGGTATCCTAGAGCTATGCCTTGTAGAAGCACCTGCAGGTCATCCAGTAGAAGTAAGGAGAGCCCTCATATCTCATTCAGCCATTGTCCATGGAGCAAGGATTCTAGATGATGCTGTAGTAGGTATAGGGGCTAGAGTACTTGATGGGGCTATTGTGAGAGAAGGAGCTGTAGTGGGAGCGGGAGCTCTGGTACCCCCTAGCAAGGAGGTTCCACCAGCTACTCTAGTCCTAGGTATACCGGCGAAAGTCATTAGAGAACTTAGTGAGGATGAAATCAGGAAGTTTAGGAGAGAGAGGGAGATAGTCCTTGAAAAGGGTAAAATTTACAAGGAATTCTTCCAGAGAGAGCTATCTAAGGGATATTCTAGATCTCTCAAATAACCTAACTAGGTTAGCTAGATCATTCACAAGAACATCTTCTATCTCCATTAATCACTCATTCTTAAGTTGGTCATAATCGAGATGATGCTTCTCTT
>JAVALV010000030.1:0-4711 GCA_032159055.1 Thermoproteota archaeon
CCGATAACATTAGATCTTAAGGGATATACCAGATCCACCTGAAGTATTAGACCATCACGGTTGACCGGTAAGCAGAGGTAGTTAGTGAGATACCTGCAGGGAAGCTTGATCGATCTAAGCTACTCCTGTCTTGGCAGCTAACTAATAGATCCTTACTCCCTCACTCTTTATAGTCCTTATCCACCTTCCGGCTTTCATTTTTAAATAATCGCTCAAGTTTATTATCTGCGGCTCGAGTCCCCTGATATCGATGCTCTTTCTGAGCTCCAAGTAAAGCCTATCACGATCAACACCATCTTCAACTACGATCAGCAAGTCTATATCGCTGAAGGCTGTTTGATCGCCTCGCGCATAGGAGCCGAAGAGATATACTTCTAGGATGCCCAGCTTACCCGCATTCTTAGAGAAGTATTCCTTAAGGGCCCTTATAACGTGCTCCCTGCTATATCTTGGATAATATACTTTTACACACATTAACGATCTCATCCGCATACGATATTAACCTCTCAGCCTCTATCTTCGTATATCTCCTCCTTGGAGATAGGGAAGGGTGAGCATTTGGGTATCTAGTTGGTATATAGGCTTTATCTAGCTCTAAAGCCTTATCTAGGAGAGAATCAACATCGAACTTGAACCCGAACTTTCCCCTAATTTCAAGAAGCAGCTCATAGACGGAATGCCCCCAGGCCTCCCCACCTTGCCTCTGAATAACTGCCTTAACTGCCTTTTCAGCCGCCTGCTGAGCTGAGAAACAGGCCCAATCATAAAAACCAGCTTCAAGATCGTGCTTTGCATGTTCTAGATCCCACTCAGCCTGATCCAACCAGTCTTTACTCCTCTCAACCAACATGTATCCCTGTGAATGATCCTCCATCCTAATTAATTTTAGCAGGTTTAGCTAGCCTCTATCCAATAACATTAACTTAGATCTTAGGGATATACTGGATTCACATGAGGGATTGCCATGGATCCATGGGATGTGACGAGGGCCTTCACCTTGGGTCCTCTGCTAGAGGTGACCATACCGAAGCCGGGGAACGTGAACAGGTACAAGGACTTCGATGATCTCTCGATCTATAACTTCCTGTTCGGGGATATATTCATGAGCAAGGTTCTCTATGAGGCCGCCGAGAGGGGAAGACTCATCAGTGAGGGCGAGGTAGGCTATGAAGAAGCAGGGATAGGTAATCTAATAAAGCACGCATTTGAGGAATCTAGGTCAGCTCAAAATTCTAATGCCAACTTCGGGATCATAGCATTAGCTGTACCCCTAGCAATGGCCTGCTCCATATCTGACGATTTAATGGGAGCATCGAGTATATCCAAGATCCTGATAGAGAGAACAACTTCAGAAGACTCTGTAGAGTTTTATAAAGCTGTTAGAATGGCTAACCCAAGCGGATTGAGGAAAGGAATAAGATATGATGTCTATGGGGAAAACGTCTTCGAGGAGCTAAGGAGAGACGGGATAAACCTGAGGAGAATAGCTGAGATAGAATGTGAATACGAGCTACTGTTCTGTGAGTGGCTTCATGGCTATAAGCTGAGCTATAAAACCTTTTTGAGGGTTAAAGACCTAGCCAAATCCCAGAGGTTTGAGCGCGCGGTAATTACTGCCTTTTTAGAGCTACTCTCCCAGAACATAGACACCCTCATCGCTAGGAAGGCTGGGATTAAAGAGGCTAGGGTCGTGAAGGAGATGGCAAGGAAGACCCTTGAAGGTTCAATCTCCCTGGAGGAGTACGATAGGTTCCTTAGGGAGAAAGGCCATAGGAGGAATCCAGGTAGCCTAGCAGATATAATGGCAATATCCCTGAGTCTCCTCGTCTTGGATGGATACAGGTTTCCATGAGGTGGAAACGTAGCTGCAAATGAAAAGCTGGCAGGATGCCCGCTCAAGAATTTAAAAAATAGGGTAAAGAGGAGAAAAGCCAGCGTAGTGTACGGCATTCACAGTTCCCAGGGAAATTCGACCCCTACCCTATCAGCTACCTCCTTCATCATGCTCATTACTTTCTTGTAGATGGGTATACCATCTCTCATCCTCTTCTGAGTTGTTAAGTAGGATTTCTCCCCATGAATCCATATCCTCTTGAAGTCCGGGTGCAGTGGAGCGGACTTCAGGGTCCTTATCATGTAGTCCATCCTTTCCTTGAATTCGTCGATGGGCATGAAGCTCTCAACGTTTACGGCCATGAAGAAGTGACCTACATTGCTCGGTCCAGGTCCCTCAGTCTGCCCGACGTCCTTCAGGAGGGCAGCGCCGCTCAGCACTCCAGTCAGAAGCTCAACCAAGACAGCCAATCCATATCCCTTGTGGCCACCGTAGGTCTCCCCTAATCCTCCCAATGGCAGTAAAGCTCCTTCCTTTCTTATGGTCATGGGATCATCTGTTAGCTTCCCCTGACCATCTAGTCCCCATCCGAGGGGGGCTTTCTTGCCTCTCCTAGAGTAGACCTCCATCTTCCCTATTGGGACTATGCTCGTAGCCATGTCCAAGACGAAGGGAGGCGGAACCTTTGTCGGAGCTGCCAACGAGATTGGATTCGTACCTATCCACTTACCTAGAGCACCTGTATGAGCGACCAAGGGTCTAGCATTTGTCATGGAGATCCCTATCATATCATGATCTAAAGCCATCATGGCGTAGTAGCCGGATATTCCGAAGTGGTTGCTCATCCTAACTGTTACGAATCCTATTCCCCCATCTTTTGCCTTGCTAATCGCTAGTTCCATGGCTTTCCTTCCAACTACCTGACCTAGGCCAGAATCCCCATCGACCAAAGCGTAAACAGGACCTTCCTTGACGATCTTTATGTTCGGATGGGTCTTAACGGCCCCGTTGATAATACCGTCAACGTACCTCCTTAATCTAGCTACACCGTGGGAGCTAATTCCCCTCAGATCAGCAGTGACCAAGTTGTCAGCCGTCCAATAGGCATGCTCTTCTGGAACCCCCAACTTAACGAAAACGGATTTTACAAAATTGAGGAGATCCTCATGCTTCACAATATAGTAGTCCTCGGGAGGTATGGGTGGAGCCTTATCGTAAGATTCATAGGACAATGGGATCACCGTATAATGAAGCCCTACTATCCTAAAAAGGTTGATAACTTAGCTTCGCTTATAGAAGGTATTTATATATCTCTGGCAAATACTAAGTGAAATTGAACGCGGTCATCCTTTCTCTATTGTCAAACCATATTCCGTTTAATTATTAGATAAATAACACAAATTGGTAAAATTATATTATAATTTTTCTATTTTCATTTAAATCTAAATCATAAAAAGAACCGATTCCCTAGCTACTGGGCCGCTCTTGGCGTAAATCCTTCGCTCCATTTATTCAACTGATGGAACCTCTATCCAAAGCTGCAGAACTCGCTAAATTGTTAGAAAGTATGCTTCAACCATGGATCATTGCAGGGGATCAATGATGGAAGGTGAGCTTCCACTTCCGTAATTGTTTAAGCTGCATGACTTTATAACGACAGCTGAGCTACTTACATAAAAGGCTGAGACGAGATGAGGGAGGCATTTCTAGATAGGGATTTCTTTGAAACTAAAGATGGACTGTATTTCTGCGTGATAGGGAACGTTCATCCCCATGATAGGGTGATCTCCTATTTGAAATATGCACCAAGCTCTTCTAGAATAAGGACCATATGGAGGAAGGGAAATGTGCTCTTTAATAGGATCCTCCCGTTCTACAGCGCCATTGGCGTATCCCTCACTAGAAAAGCCATCGAGGAAGACCACCCGGACTATCTAGTATGGGATGATGTATTGGGAATAGAGATGATCGAAGTTCCTCGCACCGATATCATTAGGCGCCTACTTCCGGAGGAGAGGATAAATGAGGTAATTTCGATTTCAAGGGATCAGTTAGATGAATTAGAGAGGGAGACCGCTGAACTTGTGAATATACTATCCGAATATTCTGACGTTCCTCCCTCATCATTCGGGGTAACCGGGTCCATTCTGCTCAAGATCCATAATCCGATGTACTCAGATATAGACCTAGTCGTCTATGGGAAGGATAACTCGTTCGCGATAAGGGACTCGATAAAGAGGCTCATAGAGGAAGATCCTCGTTTTTATAGGCCATCAGGTGAAGTTCTGGAGGAATGGGCCAGGGAACTCGTAAGGGTACAACCACTGAATCTAAGGGAAGCCATGATCCTACGTGGGAAGGATAAATGGGATCGCCTCTTCTTCAACAGGAGGCAGTTCTCCATGCATCCAGTGCTCAGAGAGGATGAAACCCCTGAGAGATATGGAGATAGGATATACAGAGGGGAGGGACTTGTAGAGATAAGAGCTAGGGTGAAGAACAACGAGTACTCGTTGTTCATGCCTGCAGTATACGAAGTCGATGATGTCCAAGTTACGAAAGGACCGAAGGTAGAGGATATAAGGGAAGTAGCTTCTTTTGAGAGCATATATACGGATATAGCTGATATAGGAGAACAGATAAGGGTCTTTGGGAGGCTAGAAAGGGTCCTTGATAGGAGATATGGTAAGGAGTATCATCGAGTCGTTATAGGATCCTTTGAAGCAGGTGGAAGGGATTACATCAAGCCAGAGAGGTGGTTTACGTCAGAGACAGGAATCATCTGAGAGAAATTGTGAAAAGAGGGATCCCTATGAAGAAGCACTAAAATAAGGGATTGAACCTATTGCAGAATTATAAAACATCCCTTCCCCAAAG
>JAVALV010000031.1:0-3635 GCA_032159055.1 Thermoproteota archaeon
TGCATGGTCTTGTTGGGCGTATCCCAATACCTTTTTTATATCGGTCATCACCCTTGGTGTTGAGGATGGTCTATGTCAAGGGTAGCGAGGAGAAAGAAGGTAGAAGGTGTAAAGCCGAAAATCTCCAGAGGATTACCAGTAATGGCTAAACTTAAATGCGCAGATAATACTGGAGCTAAGGTACTCATGATAATCGGAGTTCAAGGATATAAGGGACGAAAAGGCAGAATTCCATCTGCTAGCGTTGGAGATATGGTTTCGGTCGTAGTCAAGAGGGGGAAGTACGATTTAATGCATAAACCAGCAAAAGCCATAGTTGTAAGGCAAAGAAAGCCCTACAGAAGGAAGAACGGTCAGTGGGTTGTCTTCGAGGACAACGCTGCAGTGCTCGTGAACGATGATGGTACACCAAAGGGATCGGAGTTCCGTGGTCCTATTGCTAAGGAAGCAATTGAGAGATGGCCCACTCTAAGCGCCGTCTCGGCCCAGGTAGTGTAAATGAAACGAGCAAGTATGGAAGGTGTTATGAATGAGGACGATATCTTACAAGCCTGGTAAGCAGAGGAAGTACTTCTACAACGCACCTTACCACCATAGGGGGAAGATAATGTCAGCACCTCTCTCATCAGAGCTTAGAGGAAAATATGGAATAAGATCTCTTCCCATTAGGAAGGGAGATAAGGTGAGAGTTGTTAGAGGAGATTACAGGGGAACAGAAGGAGAAGTTCTAAATGTGCTCAGGAAGAAATACAGGATCGCCATAAAGGGGCTGACTAGGAAGAAGACGGATGGGACTGAAATACCAATACTAATACACCCATCGAAGGTCATGATAGTAAAGCCTAATTTGAGTGATAGTGCTAGGAAGGGTATCTTAGAGAGGAGAGGAGTAGAGATAGAGGAAATTGAGGAGGAAGCTGAGGAGGCCACGGGAGAAACTTCAGAAGAGGTGGAGGAGAGCGAAGGAGAGAGCAAGGAGGAAGAGGTTATTGAGGACAAAGAGGAGGAATGAATATGGGAAAGATGGGAGGAAGTAAGCATCTTAAGAGGCTTGCAGCTCCTGGATACTGGCCCATAGCTAAGAGAGAGAAAACTTGGGTTGTCAAACCGAATCCTGGGCCTCATCCCTCCAATCAGGGTCTTCCCCTGCTTGTATTAATCAGGGATGTTCTGGAGCTCGCAACTACTGCTAAAGAAGCTAAAAGGATAGTATACATGAGGAAGATAAGGGTTGACGGCAAACCGAGATACGACCCTAAATATCAAGTTGGGCTAATGGATGTAATTTCCATACCGGATTTGGAGAAGCATTACAGGATGATACCAGATCCTCATAAATTTATCAAGCCAGTGGAGATTCCTGAGAGCGAGGCCAGCCTGAAGGTAGTTAAGGTTATAGGTAAGAGAATAGTGAGAGGAGGAAAAGTTCAAATTACCACGCATGATGCCAGAAACTTCATATTAGATCCCGATTCTGATATAGCTAGGTCTGTGAAGGTAGGTCACTCTCTCCTGATAGGGATACCCTCCCAAGAAATTAGATCAGTCCTTCCTCTGGAGATAGGCGCCGTTGGGTCGATGATCAGGGGAAGGATGGCTGGACATATAGGGATCATTAAAGAAATGGCTGAATTTATAGAGCTGCAGGACTTAGACGACCCCAATTTGAAATATAGGGGAATATCTAAGAACATATTGGTAGTTGGTAGGGAGGAGCCGGTTATAAAGGTGAGGTGATCTTATGAACAGCGAACTAGCCGAGGTCATAGAAAGTAAGTGGAAGAGCAACCCGATGCTCATGCCTAGAGTCATGTCTGTCACGCTTAATATCTCAGTTGGAAGGAGCGGAGAAGTCCTGCTTAGAGCTGGAAAAGTGTTAGAAGAGCTTACAGGCCAGAAACCAGTGCAAAGAAGAGCCAAAAGAACTATAAGGGAATTTGGTATAAGGAAAAGGGAACCTATAGCAGTAACCGTGACTGTCAGGGGTAAAAAAGCTGTAGAACTACTTGATAGGGTGGCTGATGCCGTAGATCGAAGGATAAAGGCTAGCGCTTTTGATGAGTTCGGGAATTTCGCCTTTGGCATAAAAGAACATATAGAGATACCAGGAGTCAGATATAAAGCGGATATAGGGATATTCGGGATGGATGTGATAGTAACCATGGGAAGGGCAGGCTATAGAGTCGCTAAGAGGAGAGTCAAGAGAAGTAGGATACCTAGGAGACATAGGCTCACTAGAGAGGAGTCTAAGGTATTCGCGGAAAAATACTTAAGGCTGAATATAGTAACAGATAGCGAGTAAGGTGGAGAAAAATGGTGAAGCCTAAGAGGAAGGTTAGAACAAAGGGGAAGGGTACCTACGTGTGCAGAAGATGCGGCAGGACTGGAAGGGGCATAATCCGAAAATATGGGCTCTACCTCTGTAGGCAGTGCTTCTTGGAAGTGGCCCCATTAATGGGATGGAAGAAATACGAGTGAGGTGGTCTCGTGACTAGACTGGACGTCTTAGCTGATGCTATGAGCACCCTAACTAACGCTTCTAGGGTTGGCAAGAGGGAGACCGTGATCAATGTAGCTTCAAAGCTGGTAGGTAAAGTGCTTAAGATCCTCGAGGAGGAGGGATACATAAAAGAGTTTGAATACATAGATGATGGTAGAGCGGGAAAATACAGAGTAGTACTCAGCGGTAGAATAAATAAAGCAGGAGTAGTAAAACCTAGGTTCTCCGTTAAGAAGGACGAGTTCTTGTACTGGGAGAAGATATATCTACCTGCTGAGAACGTTGGTGTATTAGTGGTCTCCACTAACTATGGGATTATGAGCCATAGGGAAGCTAAAAGGAGAGGTCTGGGAGGGGTTCTCTTAGCTTACTGTTACTGAGAAAGGTGAGCATTATGGTTAGGTACCCTAAAGTCATAACCCAAGCGCAGGAGTTCGAGGTTCCCATATTGGAGGGAGTAGAAGTTGAAGTAAAAGGATCCAGGATAAAAGTAAGGGGTCCTAAAGGACTCCTTGAGAAGGAATTCCATAGAGATTTGGTTGAAATATCAAAAGAGGGCGATAAGATAAAAGTGAGAATCTACGGTAAGAGGAAATTCCATCGTGCATATCTGGGTACGGTGTCTTCTCATATAAGGAACATGATGAAGGGCGTTACCGAGGGATTTTCCAGAGAGATGGTTATAGTATACGCTCACTTTCCTATGAGAGTGGAGGTAGATAATAAGAATAGGTTGGTCAAGATATCGAACTTTCTAGGCGAGAGAGCTCCAAGATATGCTAAAATAGTTGGAGAAACAAAGGTAAAGGTAGAAGGGGATAGATTATATATAGAGGGGATCTCAAAGGAGGACGTAGGGCAGACAGCTGCCAATATAAGGCAAGCGACTAAGATAAAGGGTAAGGATCCAAGGGTATTTATGGATGGCATTTATGTGGTGAAGTAATATGGCACATATCGTTAATGATGTTAGAAAAAATGCCGCTATCTTGAAAAAGATGAAAAAGAAAAAGCCAAGATTCATAAACCTAGCTAGATATTGGAAGGAAGGGGCCGTCAAGAGTTGGAGAAGACCTCGCGGGATAGATAATAAGCAGAGACTTAAGCTGAAGAGCAGACCAAAAAACCCCGCGAT
>JAVALV010000032.1:0-3320 GCA_032159055.1 Thermoproteota archaeon
TCCACAACCTCAGAGAGAGCTGGATGTATGTGCATTCCATTGGCCATTGCCATGTAAGTGGGATCTCTGGAGTACATGAGAGTCACTATCTCCTGTATGAGTATGGAAGCATGGGGCCCAATTATGTGGGCTCCGACTATAGTTCCCGATTCCCTATCAACTATAACCTTGACAAAATAATCCTTGACCCCCATGGCTTCTCCTCTAGCGGTGTCCTCATACTTGGAGAATCCTATCAAAACTCGATCCTTGCCTAATTGCCTGATCGCTTCTTTCTCCTTCATGCCGACGGCAGCTATTTCGGGATGAGTGAAGACTGCATGAGGTATCGCATGGTAGCTCATCTTGATCTTATGGCCCATTATGTTGTAGAATATGACTTTTGACTCGTAGTTGGCGACGTGCTTGAACATGTACTTACCGTTTGCATCTCCACAAACCCATACTCCCGGCTGAGATGCTTCCAAGTATTCATTGACCTTTATCCAACCATGCTCATCGGTCTCTATACCTGCCCGTTCCGGATGGAGTATATCAGAGTTTGAGGCCCTTCCCGCAGCTATTAGGATTTCATCCGCGACAAAGCTCACCTCCTCTCCTGTTTTCCTGTTTACAGCTATTAGCTCCTTCTTTCCATCCGAGGTCTTCTTAGCTCTGATAACTTGGTGATTCGTGTATATATCCAAGTATTTCTGCATCTCCCTCCTAGCAAGTCTAGATACCTCTGGCTCCTCTTGAGATAATATTTCAGGCAAGTACTCCAGTATCGTGACCTTAGTTCCCATGGCTGAGAAGAAATGGCCAAACTCAGCCCCTATGTACCCACCACCGACTATTAGCAGGCTCTCTGGCTTCTTGAATAGGCGGAATATCGTATCATTTGTCTGATAACCGACCTCCTCTATACCCTCTATCGGAGGTATGTACGGCTTCGATCCTGAGCATAGGAGAATTAGCTTCGATTTTATGAGTTTGTCCCCAACCTTCAAGGTGTAAGGAGCTACGAACTCCGCCACTTCAGGGTAGTAGTCTATGCTCGGATGCTGGCTTAATCCTCTCCTTATCATCTCGATCTCAGGATCTATCAGGCTACGCATCCTCCTCATTACCCTCTCATAATCCACTCTCTTTATCTCAACGTCTATTCCAAACTTGTGAGCATCGCTAACGATCCTGTAAACATCAGCTGAGTATACCAATATCTTAGATGGGATGCAACCTCTAGTGAGGCATATCCCGCCGGGATCGTCCTTATCTATGACAGCCACCTTCATATCTGGATTCTGATTGATCAGACCATCAACTATATTCATGGCGCTTCCAGTACCAATGGCAATTAGATCGTACTCTATTGCCTCTTCGTTTTTACCCTTACTCCCATTCCCGCTATCATTCATAGGCATCCCTCAAGTTAACATTGATTTATTAAAAGACCATTGCCTTGCCTGCAACTGCCTTCTATTGCGCCAATAGTTCGATGGTTTCTATTCACTGCGCCCATATTAATATCTCGAACCAGTCAAGATGGAAGGATGGATAAATACTATATCTACTATCCAATCGCCATGTTAATCCTTATGCTGCTCTTCTTCTCTCTCCTACCCCTGATATTCCTTCTTTTCTTGGGGATCGTGGGAAGAGCCTTTGTGAAGGTGGGTTTAACCCCATTTCAGACGTGGATACTTCTACTGACGTCCCTCGTAGGAAGTGCTGTGAATATACCAGTGGCGGAGAAGAAGACCTACCAGCTTGTGGATCAGGTCGAAGTGATGAACTTCTTTAGGATACAGCTTCCTCCCATCAAAGTTGAAAGGAGGATTGTGATAGCAGTAAACTTGGGAGGAGCGATAATTCCAACGATATTCTCTCTCTACCTTTTATATAGGGTTGGGTTAAGGTTAGGAATCTTGGCCTCTCTATTGCTGGTCATCATAGTTTCTTACGTATTCAGCAGGCCCATTAGAGGAGTTGGAATAGCTATGCCCTTCTATATAGCTCCTATAGCGGCAGCTTTAGGATCGCTCTTCTTCGCACCTCACCTAGCTGGCATAAGCGCTTACGTTTCTGGGACCTTGGGAACCCTGATAGGTGCTGATCTATTGAGGCTCAAAGATATAGATAAGATAGGAAGCGGGTTCGTTAGCATTGGAGGCGCTGGAGTATTCGATGGAATATTCCTCTCTGGAATCTTGGCAGTACTGCTGAGCTGAACCTAAGACATCCTGGCTACATGCAAATTTTTATTTACCACTAGCAGAATAAACCGATTAAAATGGAGAAAATAAAGAAAAGGATGTTTCTCTGGCTTGCTGTTATAGCTTTAGCCTTTATTGTTGGTTACTTACTTGATACAGCTTACCCCTACGAGTTCCCCATCTACCTGAGGATACTTGGCCTGCTGGGCATGATAGCAGCGGGATTACTGCTCAGGATCTCTGGTAGGATGCTAAAGAAGTTTGGAGAGCCGGAGGAGTGGGGTTGGACTACAAAGCTCGTGACACACGGTGTATACTCCTGTGTGAGGCATCCCCACCATTTCGGCATAGGGCTGTTCGTGACATCGTTTGGATTGCTAGTTGGGGGCTACTTCACATTCCTCCTACTTACAGTAATGATATGGATAGCTGTGGTAACATTCCTGCTTAAGGTAGAGGAGGTAGAACTAAGGGAGAAGTTCGGAAGCCAGTATGAGGAGTATAGCAAGAAGGTCCCGATGATCGTTCCAAAGCCCATATGCCTGATAAAGGAACTGATTCATCCATCCATTCGCTAGCTGGGATGGTGGCTCTCCTTAAGTGGTTTTCGCTCGGGCCTTATATTCCTCTACAAATTCTATTATTGCGTTCACAAAAAGTGGAGCCATTATTAGCATGAAATCTACCCAATGTTGTAGTATTTCAGAGAGAATTACTGCCCCGATCATTCAGGGCATGGGTCCTCCCCCAAAAAAGAAGATAGAAACTTGATTATCGGATACCTTTTTCTTCCCCCCTTCACCTCATTGTAGCCGTACTCCTTTAATCTCTTAGATGCCTCTTCTGAGGTCAAGCCATGCCGTGCTTCAAATCCGTGGAGAGTTTTATCTAGTTCTTCAATTAAATTTACATCCGAGCTTCTAGGCCCAATCTTATATAATTTTTGCATTTCTTTGATAAATGAGGCTTTCTAGCAGTGGTGTATAAAGTGAGCTATTTATCAAAGAGCTTCACCTAAAAGGCAAATTATTTATCTCCTTAATTATGCCTATACTCATTCCTTCCCGGGTTCGTGCTTCACTGGGCTATTCCCTCTTAGTATTACATTAACAAACTTCACATTTT
>JAVALV010000033.1:0-3067 GCA_032159055.1 Thermoproteota archaeon
TGATGGAGCAAATAGCTCTAGCCAGGGAGATTATGCCAAGCAGCTTAAGGGGACATGTCGTACAGGAATACGTGGAGGTAGGAGGTAAGGATCTGAGGTGCCTTGTGCTTGGCGGTCATCTCATGGGATGCATGGAGAGGATAGCCTCCAATGGATGGAAGAGTAATGTCGCATTAGGAGGTAAGGTTAGAGCCATAAAGGCTACCCTTTTATTAGAAGAGCTCTCAATAAGAGCCGCAGAGGCCGTTAAGGGTGAGTTCGTGGCCATTGACCTGTTAGTTAATGATAATGTATTCGTGAACGAAGTCAATGGGGTTCCCGAGTTCAAGGGCTTCATGAAGGCTACGGGTATAAATGTGGCAGATGAGGTGGCCTCATATATTAAGGAGATGATAAAAGCATGAACGTCGCGGTGTTCGGGGCCTCAGGTTATACTGGAGGTGAACTCCTCAGGATACTTATCACGCACCCCAACTTCAATGTGACGGTGGCGACTTCAAGGGAGTATGCAAGCAAGCCCATCTACCTAGCTCATCCCCACCTCAAAGGTCTCCTCTCACTTAAGTTCTCATCCATTGAGGAAGCGATGAGGAAGGACTACGACTATGCCCTTCTGGCATTGCCCCACGGTTTCTCCAAGGATATAGTGCCCTCCCTCCTCGATAGAGGTATAGGTGTGGTGGATCTGGGGGCTGATTTCAGGCTGAAAGATCCATCTCTATATAGGAAATGGTACGGCTGGGAGCATCCTTATCCAGACCTGCTAGAAAAGGCTGTTTACGGTCTCCCAGAGCTTCACAGGGAGGAAATAAGGAGAGCAAGGCTTGTGGCTTCTCCCGGATGTAATGCAACTGCTACTATATTAGCTGCAGCTCCTCTGGTCAATCTGGGTGCTAGGAAGCTCCTCTCAGATGTAAAGGTAGGAAGCAGTGAAGCCGGATCTAAACCCTCTAAAGGCTCCCATCACCCGGAGAGAAATGGGGTGATAAGGCCATACTCGGCATCCGGTCACAGACATCAAGTTGAGGCATCTCAGGAGCTATCTAACTTGGCTAAAGAGAAGGTAGATGTGAGCATAGTCCCCCACTCGGTTGGTTCTGTAAGAGGGGCCTTCGCAAGCGTTCATGCCCATATTAAGGTAGAAGAATCTGTGCTATGGAGGTCATTTGCCAAGTTCTATTCTGGAGAACCCTTCGTGAGGATCATGCAGAAGGGTACTTACCCGAATGTGAAGAACGTGCTCGGAAGCAACTTCGCAGATGTCGGTTTCTCATCCGATCCGTCTCTCCCTAGAATCACAGGATTTGCTGCAATAGATAACCTGATGAAGGGGGCCGCTGGTCAGGCGATACAATCCTTGAACATCATGGCTGGAGTCGAGGAGACATCAGGGCTGAAAATCCCTCCCATAAGCCCGGTATAGGAAATCAAATCATTGGTTGAGAGGTGATCGAATGATAGTGATCAAGGTAGGAGGAAGGGTCCTTCCCAACTTCAGATCGATTGCCGAAGACTTGAGGAACCATCAGCCGTTCATCCTGATACACGGTGGAGGAGACATCGTCACCGAGTACTCCAAGAGGATGGGGGTCGAGCCCCGGATTGTCATTTCTCCATCTGGTATAAGGAGCAGGTACACTGATGAGAGGGAGCTTGAGGTATTTACAATGGTTCTGGCCGGTAAGGTGAATAAGGAACTTGTCTCCAGCTTGTTGGATGTAGGTATTCCAGCTTTAGGAATCTCAGGGGTAGATGGACCCACTTTAATAGCTAAGAGGAAGAAAAGGATAATTATAGTGGATAGAGGTAGGAGGAGAATCATACCTGGTGGCTATACTGGAAAAATAGAGGAAATAAGAACAGATCACCTCAGCCTGCTCATTGAAGGTGGGTATAGCATAGTCATGGCTCCTCTAGCTAGGGGTAGTGAAGGGGGAATGCTTAATGTAGACGGGGATCAAGCAGCATCTAAGCTGGCCTTGGCCATTAAGCCTTCTCACTTAATACTTCTCTCGGATGTAGAAGGAGTCATGTGGGAGGGAAACTTGATCAGGAGATTGACTCCTGATGAGGCGAGCGATTTGGCTCCAAAACTAGGTATGGGAATGAACCGGAAGCTCATGATGGCTGCAGAGGTGGCTAGATCAGGTATCGAAGTTATCATATCCAGTGGCTTGGTGGACGAACCCGTTACCAATGCCTTAAAGGATGGGGGGACCACGATCTCCATTTAGCTAATATTTTTACTTATGCTTCCGAAATTCGTCCTATATAGTTCGATAATAACGTTTATATTATGGAGTCTTCGTATAGTTTGGTGCGATATTATGGAAGCACAATGTCCCATCTGCGGATCTCCCATAAAACTCCCCGATGACGTCATGCCGGGAGAACTAATAGAGTGCGATTCATGCGGAGCTACTTTAGAGGTATATGAGCAGAATGAAATGTTTCTCCTCAGGGAAGCAGAGGAAATAGGAGAGGACTGGGGAGAATGAGGATAGCCCTCGTGTATGAGAGGTTAAGAGAGGAAGAGAGGCAGATAATAAGAGCAATTCAAGAGCTAGGACATGAGCTGGTTCCAATACACCTAAATTCAGGCTTCCTCTTTCTTGACGGGGAGAAACAGTTTCCCGCAGAAGTGGCCCTTATAAGGGCGATCAGCTCAGCAAAGGCGCAAGCCTCCGCATTAGCCCTTGCCTCCCTAGGGGTCAAAGTGGTGAATTCGCCAGAAGTGCTCTCTACCTGCGGAAATAAACTGGCGACTTCAGTCAATCTATTTCAGGCTGGAATACCTTCCCCCAAGACTACCATTGCATTCTCGACGGAAGGGGCGTTGGAAGCTGCTGAGGAGATAGGATATCCCGTGGTCATAAAACCGGTTAATGGTAGCTGGGGAAGGCTTGTCTCCTTGGCCCAGGATAGGGAAGAACTCAGGACGATATTGGAGCATAGGGAGGCTATACCATCTCCTTACTATAGGATACACTACGTACAGGAATTCATAAGGAAGCCAGGCAGGGACATAAGGGCTTACGGAACTGAAAGGAGGTTCATAGCTGCCATA